>DATLFI010000294.1:0-16074 GCA_035524895.1 Thermoanaerobaculia bacterium
CCCCGGTGGGGCGCTTTCTGGGAGCGCTCGAGGACGTGCCGGCCGCAGAGCTGGCGGCCACGGTGATCCGCGCGATCGTCGCGCGCAGCGGGATCGACCCCGAGCAGACGACGTGATCCTCGGTCACGGCTACGCCAGCGGTGAGGAGCCCGCTCTCGGGCGGCTGGCGGCGCTGAAGGCAGGCCTGCCGATCGAGGTGCCCGGCTACCAGGTCGATCGGCGCTGCGGCTCGGGCCTGCAAGCCGTGCTCAACGCCGCGATGATGGTGCAAACCGGAGTCGCGGACGTGGTGCTCGCGGGCGGTGCCGACAGCATGAGCCGGGTCGAGTTCTACACCACGGACATGCGCAAGGGCAGCCGGCTGGGGTCGGTCACGCTGCACGACCGGCTGGTGCGCGCCCGGGCGACGGTGTCGCCGGAAGAGCGCTTCGGTCCGATCGCGGGGATGATCGAGACCGCCGAGAACCTCGCGCGCGAGTACGACATCTCGCGCGAGGCGCAGGACGAGTACGCGCTGCGCAGCCACCGGCATGCATCGGCCGCGGTCGCCGCTGGCCGCTTCGCCGGCGAGATCGTGCCGGTGGCGGTGCCTCAGCGGCGCGGCGCGCCGGTGCCGCACGCGGCCGACGAAGGGCCGCGCGCCGACACTTCCCTCGAGTCACTGGCGAAGCTCCAGCCGATCCAGCGCGATGGCACGGTCACCGCAGGCAACGCGAGCTCCCAGAACGACGCGGCGGCCGCGTGTCTGGTCGTAGGCGCGGACCGCCTGGAGGAGCTCGACCTCGAACCGATGGCGCTGCTGCGGGGCTGGGCGGTCGCCGGCTGTCACCCGGCGACCATGGGTATCGGTCCGGTGCCGGCGGTGAGCAAGCTGTTCGAGCGCACGGGTCTCGACTGGAACGACATCGACCTGGTCGAGCTCAACGAGGCGTTCGCCGCGCAGGTGCTCGCGGTGCTCGAGGAGTGGCGGCAGCAAGGCCTCGACGACGACACGCGGCTGAACGTCAACGGCTCGGGAATCTCGCTCGGGCACCCGATCGCCGCCACCGGAGCACGCATCCTGACGACGCTGCTGCACGAGATGGAGCGGCGCGGAGCTCGCTACGGCCTCGAGACCATGTGCATCGGTGGCGGGCAGGGGCTCGCCGCCGTCTTCGAGCGTCCGTGATGGCGGCGAGCGATCGCTTCCGCGAGCACGCCCTCACCCCTAAGCCCCTCTCCCGCAAGCGGGAGAGGGGAAGGAGCGCTTGTCCGCCCCATGCTCAGCTATGACGGGATGGCCCGCGCGCGGCCTTCCCAGTACGGCTTGCGCAGCTCGCGCTTGAGGACCTTCATGGCGCCAGAGAGCGGCAGCGGATCCGCGCGCAGCTCGACCGACTTCGGTACCTTGTAGCCGGCTATGGTCAGACGCGAGTGGGCGATGATCTCGTCGGTCGTGATCGTGACGCCGGGACGTGGCACCACGATCGCATGCACCGCCTCGCCCCAGACATCGTGCGGGATGCCGATCACGGCGACCTGTAGCACACCGGGGTGGGTGGCCACGGCGTTCTCGACCTCGATCGAGTAGACGTTCTCGCCCCCACTGACGATCATGTCCTTGACGCGATCGACGAGGTACAGGTAGCCGTCCTGGTCGAGGTACCCGGCATCGCCAGTGTGGTACCAGCCACCGCGAAACGCCTCGTCCGTTTCCTGCTGCTTCTTCCAGTAGCAGGTCATGTAGTTGCCGCCCTTCGCGCACACCTCGCCGACCTCGCCCGTGGCCAGGTGGAGGCCGTCCTCGTCCTGGATCGAGAGCTCGATGCCGAGCAGGGGCCGCCCCACCGAACGCAGCTCCGGTCCGCCCCGGCGATGCTCCTCGGGTCCGAGAAAGGTCAGCACCGAGCTACTCTCGGTCATGCCGTAGCCCTGCGCGATGTCGAGCTCTGGGAACATCGAGAGCATTCGATCGAGCAGGGCCGAGGGCATCGGCGAGGCGCCGTAGACGAGAGCCTTCAAACTGCGTAGCCGCTCGGGCGAGAAGCTCGGATGCGCGAGCGTCATCGCGACCATCGTTGGCACCATGGTGGTGATGGTGACGCCGTGGCGCTCGATGGCGTCGATCACGAGGCCGGGCTCGAACATCGGCACCATCACGAGCGTGCCGCCCGTCGCCGGCGTTCCGAGCAGCCCAACCATCGAGGCGGCGTGGAACACCGGCGTCTGCATCAGATTGACCGCGTCCTCGTCGAAGCGACGGTAGCGCATCGCCACGTGGTAGACGTTGAGAATCTCGGCGCGTTGCGACACCAAGACACCCTTGGGCAGACCCGTGGTGCCGCCGGTGTACATCAGGACCGCCGGGTCGTCCTCCTCGGGCTCGGGCGGCAGCTCGGGCTCGTGGGCGGCAAGCAGCGCTTCGTAAGCCGTGTCGTGGGGGTGCTCGGCGGCATCCTCGCGGCCGTCGCCGATCAGCACGACCCGACGGATCGTGGTCTTTCCGCCCGCCTGGTGTAACGCCTCGTGGAACGGTGCGGCGAAGCTCCGATCGACGAAGGCCACCTCGGTGCCCGAGTCGCGCACGATGTAGTCGAGCTCGGGGCCGGCCAGCCGAAGGTTGAGCGGATTGATGATCCCGGCCCCGAGGTACGCCGCGTGGTACAGCTCGAGGTACTGGTGGCAGTTGGCTGCTATCACCGCGAAGCGATGGCCGGGCTCGACGCCGAGCTCGCGCCGAAGCGCGGCGGCGAGTCGCAGCACGCGCTCGCGGTGCTGCGCGAACGTGGCCTGGTAGTCGCCGTCGACGACGCAGGTCTTGGCCGAGTACAGGCGCGCCGCTGGCTCGAACAGGCGAGTGTAGACCAGCTCCTTCATCGTCGAGGATTCTCCTTTGGAGGAGGCGACACGGCGGCGCTCGAGCGGGGCGCATGACCACGTCTTGGGCCAGTGTCCGAGGAGCGAAGGCTATCCCACCCGTCGGAGGGCGGCTATGCCGGCTGGACAGCATTCGATGCATATCGGAGGGGTGAACCCATGCCATTGCTAGATTGCTAACTGGGATCCAGTCGCTGGCAATTCTTGCTAGTATGAGCGCAGGAGAGGCCGTGAGCCGTGATAGGTGGCGGCCTGCCAGCTCGCGCGCCTCGCATGGGCGGGGATTGCCGCGAGTGCGACGCGTCCCGCGATGAGCGTGGAGGCGAAGCCGCTTCCGCACTTTGGTGAGCTGGACGCCGCCCTCGCTCTCGTGGCGAGGTGTGGAGAGGCGCTCAGGAAGAGTGACAAGAGCGGGACGCGGATCGTCGGGACGATCCACTCCCGGGAGGTCTAGGCCATGATGGAAGCAATGGTGTTGGTATTGGTGTCCTGGATCGGAGGCGCTGTTGTCTCGTTCGCCCCTGTCGGGGAGGTCGCCCGTGCGGCGGAGACGGCAACGGCGGAGGTTGGGGAGGGGAGAGCCGCAGTCGTGGAGAGCGGCGGGACGGTGGTCGAGCTGGTCGAGATGCGCGGCCGGACCTTCCGCGGTCCCAAGGAAGCCGGCGTCGGCAAGCTGACCATCGAGGACGACTGGGTGCGCTGGGAGAACGATCGCAAGCGCAAGCGAAGCTTCTCGATGCAGAGTCGCGTGGTGCGGGAGGCGACGCTGGTGTGCGCGAGTCGCGCAGGCGGGAACGTGTGCCTCGAGCTGGAGCTTCGTACCGTAACCGGTGAGAAGTACCGGTTCCGCGACCTGAATTGGTCGGCAGGCAACAACCAGGAGATCCGGCGAGCGTACGAGGTGCTGCAGCGAGAGCACCCGCGCATCATGTTCGGAGAGCGAGTGGTCGACAAGATTCGCTGATGCGGCTGGTAGGTTGCCGCACCATGCGAAGGCCGGATCCCCATCCCTCGCTGATCGACAGCCACTGCCACCTCACCGCCGGTGAGCTCGGGCAAGCGCCCGACGAGGTCTGGCAGCGGGCGCGGGACGCGGGGGTCGACACCCTGGTGCTGATCGGCACCGACGTGTCCAGCTGTGCCGAGGTCGTCGAGCTCGTCGCCTCGCGCGAAGGGCTGTTCTGCGCCGTGGGTATCCACCCCAACGAGACAGCGCGGGCCGAATCAGACGCGTTGGAGCGAATCACCGCGCTGCTCGACGCGCCCAAGGTGGTGGCGGTGGGCGAGAGCGGCCTGGACCTGCACTGGCACGATGCGCCGCAGGAGGTGCAGGAGCGCGCGCTCGAGGCGCACGTGGAGCTGGCGCTCGCACGGAGCCTGCCGCTCGTCCTCCACGTGCGCGACGCCTACCCGCGCGTCGCCGAGCTGCTTCGCCGGCACGTCGCTCGCGGCCTCCGCGGGGTCATCCACTGTTTCGCGGGCGAGGAGCGCGAGGTCGATCCGTTTCTCGACTGGGGCTTCGCGATCTCGTTCAGCGGCATCCTGACCTACGCGAAGGCCGAGAACGTGCGCGGCGCCGCCCGGCGGACGCCGCTGGACCTATGCCTGCTCGAGACCGATGCGCCCTGGCTCACACCGGCGGCGGAGCGCGGGAAGGTCAACGAGCCTGCCTTCCTCGTGCACACGGCGCAGCGACTGGCCGCGGAGAAGGGAGTGACGTTCGAGGAGATCGCGGCAGTCACCTCCGCGAACGCTCGTCGCGTCTTCGGCCTGCCCGACCGCCAGTAGACGGGCCGGTGCAGCTACCGCCACCAGGCTCGGACGACCACCGGACTACTCCGGCGCGGGCGCGGAGAGCGTATCGGGACGCCGCGCCAGCAGCCTGCGCAGCACCCAATAGCCCGCCGCCGCAGAGATCAGCGAGCCGCTCAGGATGCCCAGCCGCTCGAGGCCAAGATACGACGCACCCCCTTCTTCGAAGGCGAGAGAGGCGATGAAGAGGCTCATCGTGAACCCGATGCCGCAGAGCAGCGCCGCGCCGTAGAGGTGGCCCCAGGTGACGCCCTCGGGCAGTGATCCGAGCCGAAGCCGCACGGCGAGCCAGCTCATCGCCATGATTCCGATCTGCTTGCCGATGAACAGCCCGGCAACGATTCCGAGCGGCACCGGATGCAGGAGATCGGCGATGGAGAGGTCGAGGAGGGAGACGCCGGCATTCGCGAAGGCGAAGGCTGGCAGCACGCCGAAGGCTACCCAGGGGTGGAGCGTGTGCTCCAAACGATGCAGGGGTGAGTCTTCGTCTCCGTAGCTCCCACCGCCCTTCCTGCGCAGCGGAATGAAGAAAGCGAGCACGACTCCTGCAACCGTAGCGTGCACGCCGGACTTCAGGACCGCGACCCAGAGCGGCACGCCCACGACGAAGTAGGCGGCCGGCCGCACCACCCCGGCGCGGTTCAGGGCGAACAGCACCAGGGTCAGGATGGTAGCCACGACGTGTGCCTGCCAGGTGAGCTCTGCGGTGTAGAACAGCGCGATCACGACGATGGCGCCGAGGTCATCGAAGATGGCGACGCTCAATAGGAAGGCCTTCAGCGGCATCGGCACGCGCTTCCCGAGCAGCGAGAGGACTCCCAGCGCGAAGGCGATGTCGGTCGCCGCTGGGATGGCCCATCCCCTCATGGCAGCCGGGTCACCCCAGTTGAACGTGGCGTAGACGGCTGCCGGAGCGACCATGCCACCCACCGCGGCGAACGCGGGCAGGGTGATGCGACGCAAATCCGAGAGGTGTCCCTCGAGCAGCTCCCGCTTCAGCTCTAGCCCCACCAGGAGGAAGAAGACGGCCATGAGGCCGTCGTTGATCCAGAGCAGCAGGGGCTTGGCGAGGCGGAAGTCCTCGATCCGCACTTCGAGGTGGACGTTCAGCAGCCGCCCGTAGAGCTCGGCCAGCGGCGAGTTGGCTACCAGCATCGCCACCACAGAGGTCGACACGAGCACGATGCCTCCCGCGACCTCGAGATGGAGGAACGTGTTCAGCCTCGATAGTGCCTTGTCGACGAGCGAGTCGCTCGCGTTGGTCTGGATCGGACTCACGTGCCGAAGCTCGTCTCGGAGAAAGGGTAGGGGCGGCTCGGGCTGTCACAGCTTCGGCCGCGCAGTCCTGCGTTCACGCCGATTCTAGGTGACTCCGGCGCGCGGCCCGGAGCCGAGCGCTCTCGGCGGGCCCGGAGCTTCCGGGCTAAGCTATCGCCGCGATTGGGAAGAAGTCTTCACGCGGAGGTGCGATGGAAGCGGTCGCTCGCGAGTTGTTGGTGCGTTTGCTCGAGACCCCGAGCCCGTCGGGGTACGAGCGCCAGATCCAGGATGTGGTGCGGGCCTATGCAGGAGACTTTGCCGACGACGTACGGACGGACTCCCACGGCAACGTCATCACGGCGATCAACTCCGACGCGCCGTTGCGCCTGCTCTTTGCGGGACACTGCGACCAGATCGGTCTGCTGGTGAGCTACATCGACGACCGCGGATTCCTCTACACCCAGACGGTCGGTGGCTGGGATCCTCAGCAGCTCGTCGGCCAGCGCATGACGGTGTGGGCCAACAAGGGCGCGCTGCCCGCGGTCATCGCGCGGAAGCCGATCCACTTGCTCGAGGACGAGGAGCGCAAGCAGGTGGTGAAGGCAAAGAACCTCTGGCTCGACATCGGCGTGAAATCGCGGGACGAGGCCAAGGAACTGGTGCGCGTCGGCGATCCGGTCACGCTCCAGCTCGGCTTCCAGGAGATGCGCAACGGCTTCGCCAACGCGCCCGGCATGGACGACAAGACCGGGCTGTGGGTGGTGATGGAGGCGGCCCGCCGCATCCGCGCCCGTTCGAAGAAGAAGAAGCTCCATTGCTCCGTATACGCGGTCTCGACCGTGCAGGAAGAGATCGGCCTGCGCGGCGCGCGCACCAGCGCCTATGGTGTCGACCCGCACATCGGCATCGCGGTCGACGTCACCCACGCGACCGACTGCCCGACGATCGAGAAGAATCAGGAGGGCGATGTGAGGCTGGGCGGCGGGCCGGTGATCACGCGCGGGCCCAATATGAGCCCCGTGGTCTGCGAGCGCCTGATTGCTGTCGCGGAGAAGCGGAAGATCCCCTACCAGCTCGCCGCGCTCGGCCGCGCGGCAGGCAACGACGCGAACGCGATCCAGGTGTCGCGGGCGGGCGTCGCCACCGGCCATCTGGGGATCCCCAACCGGTACATGCACAGCGCGGTCGAGATGGTGGCTTTGGAGGACCTCGACTATTGCGCCGATCTTCTCTGCTACTTTGCGCTCGACCTGCGCAAGGCGGAGGACCTCACGCCGTGATGACGCGCCTGGTCCTCGTGTCCGGGCACGATCGCATACCCTGCGGGGGCTCCAGGTCGAGCTCCCCAAGGCCCCGATGCTGACCCGCGCGATCGACGCCACCGAGCAGAGGGTGCTTGGAGCCTTGATGGAGAAGGAGCGGACGACTCCCGAGGGTTATCCGCTCACGCTCAACGCGGTCCTGGCGGCGTGCAACCAGAAGACCAACCGCGAGCCGGTTACCGAGCTCACGGAAGAGCAGGTGATCGACGCGCTGGAGCGGCTGCGCAGAGACGCCCTCGCCTGGCGCACCCAGGGAGCTCGCGTCGAGCGATGGGAACACCGCCTCGGCAGCCGGTGGCGGCTCGACGACGCCGGCGAGGCTCTGATCACGCTGCTGCTGCTGCGCGGGCCGCAGACGCCTGGGGAGTTGCGCTCCCGTTCCGAACGGCTGCGGCCATTCGGAACCGTGGCGGAGGTCGAGGAGGCGCTGCATCGACTGGCCGACGGTCCTGAGCCGCTGGTGCGCGAGCTGCCCAGGGTACCTGGCCAGCGGGAAAGCCGCTGGGCGCACGTGATGGGTACCGAGCCGCCGGTCGTCCTTGCAGACGCTCCGGTCGTGATCGAGCGCCGCGAGCGTCCCGCCTCGGCCAGCGTGTCGGTGCTGGAAGAGCGCGTCGCCCGGCTCGAGGCACGAGTGGCCCAGCTCGAGGAGAGACTGGCGCGCGAGCGCTGAGCAGCGTCTTCCAGCGGCTCAGACACTTGGCCCCAGCGGGCTCAGGCCCCGGCGTAGAGGAGCTGCAGCGCGAGGCCGTACACCGGCCGGAGCACCGGATCGATGAGTCGCCACGCGAGGACGATGCCCACGAACGCCCACATCGGGTTCGCCAGCAGCTCCTGCCAGCGTCGCGCCAGACTCTCGCTCATCGCCAACTGGATGACCGCGCTGCCGTCGAGCGGCGGTAGCGGCAACAGGTTGAACACCAGCAGCACTACGTTGAGCGAGAACAGGATCGAGAGCACGGTGGCGAGCCCGGTGGATCCGGTCGCGGCGGTGCTGCCGACCACGATCGAGAAGCTCTCGATCTTCGGTGCGAAGAAACCCGTGGCGAGACCGATCCGCATCGCGAGGATCGCCAGCAGCACCACGACCAGGTTCGCCGCCGGTCCTGCCAGCGCCATCAGCGCGGCCTTCCTGGGGTAACGCGACGCCCAGGCGGCATCGTAGGGAGCACTCGCCCAGCCGACCATCCAGTTCCCGCCGAGGAGCACGAACGAGAGGATCGGGACCAGCACCATCCCGAACGGCGCGCGCGCGATGTGAGGCACCGGGTTGAGGCTCACCTGGCCACCGTGGTACGCGGTGGGATCGCCCATTCGGTACGCGGCGAGAGCGTGACCCGCCTCGTGCAGCGTGGTCGAGAACACGAAGACCACGAACCACGCGGCGAGCAGCGGGAGGAGGTCGGGCGAGAAGTCCATGGGGTGGTGGCGAACAGATCCCCGCTATCGGAGCACTCGGGCGGCGCTCATGGGGAGTGGAGCCTTGGAGGGGATGTTCCGCTCCAGGCAGCCAACCCCATCGCCTCGTTCCACCAGTGGCTCGAGGCGCTCGAAGCGTGTGTGTGGCGACCGCCGCCGACCTACTCGACGATCGCCTGATACACGAAGTTTCGGAACTGGCTGCCGAGCGTGGTGCGGTGCGGCAGGATCTGCACCATGTAGAGGCCGATCAGCTCTTCTTCGGGATCGATCCAAAAGCGCGTGCCGGCGGCGCCGCCCCAGTTGTACTCGCCCTCGGAGCCGAGCTCGCCGATCTCGCCCTGGTCGAGCGCGACCGCGAAGCCGAGGCCGAAGCCGTAGCCGCTGCGGCCCATGCCCATAGGTATGTCGCCGAGGTGGTCGGAGGACATCAGCTCGACCGACTTGGGCGACAGGATGCGCACGCCGTCGAGCTCGCCGCCGTTGAGCAGCATCAGACTGAAGCGCATGTAGTCTGACGCGGTCGAGACCAGGCCGCCGCCGCCGCTGAAGAAGACCGGCTTGGCAACGAAGTTGCGCGAGGCCTGCTCCTGGGCGACCTCGAGCTCGGTGGAGTCGCTGGGGCGCAGCCATGCCTCGGCGCCCTGCACCGTGCCCTTGGGGGAGTACATCTGCGCGAAGCGAGGGAGGTCGTTGGCGGGCACCCAGAAACCGGTGTCGTTCATTTGCAGCGGCGCGAAGATGCGCTGCTCGAGGAACTGGTCGTAGCTCTGGCCCGAGACTGCCTCGACCAGTCGGCCGAGCACGTCGGTGGCGACGCTGTAGTGCCATCTCGTCGCCGGCTCGTACTGCAGCGGGATCTTCCCGAGCCGGGCAGTGAAGTCGGCGAGGTCGTGGTCCTCGATCAGCAGGCCCGCCTGGCGATACTGCTGGTCGACCGAAGTGTTGCCGAACACGCCGTACGTCAGCCCGGCGGTGTGTCGCAGGAGGTCGCGGATGGTGACGCGGTTCTCCGCCTTGCGCAGCGCTACCGCCTTGTCGCCGGTGTCGGAATCGATGACCTCGTGCGCGACCTGCATGTCGGCGAGCTCGGGCAGGTACTTGCCCACCGGGTCGTTGAGGAAGAACTTGCCCTCTTCGTACAGCATCATCACCGCGACGCTGGTCACCGGCTTGGTCATCGAGTAGATGCGGAAGATGGTGTCCGGCGTCATCGACAGCTTCTGCTCGCGGTCGCGCTCGCCCCAGGTCTCGAAGTAGACGACCTTGCCGCGGCGCGCGATCATGGCCAGCGCACCCGGCATGGTGCCGTTCGCGACGTGCTGCTCCATCGCCGCGTCGATGCGCGCCAAACGCTCCGACGACATCCCGACGTCCTCGGGCTTCGCGTGGGGCAGGCCATTGGCGAACAGCGAACCAGCGAGCAGCAGGAGGAGCGGGAGCAGCCGGCCCGCGAGCAGGCGCGAGGTCCGGGGTTCCGGCGCGGGCGAGGACGTGCGGGTACGCTGCAGCGTCATGTCGAGCTCCTTCGTCGAGCGGTGGGAGAACGAGAGCGTAGCAGAGGGAGTTACGGGCGCCGCTTGTTGCCGCGACGCGAACGCGTCGAGCGCCCCTGGTAGAGTGCCCCGTTGCGGCGAGGGAACGCGCCGTGCCGATGCGACGAAGGGCCACGGATCTCTGATTGCGTGATCGATGAAGACGGGCTGCTCTGGCGATGACTTCTCGGCTTTGGCGGCACCGGAGGCCTTCATGAGCCAAGCGCGCGCGTGCACGTGCTCGATGTCGGGATGGCCTGCCTCGAGGACGTCGTGAGGCACTCCTTCCTGCTGCCGCTCCTGCTCGCCGTGCTGTGGCTGGCTCTCTCTGGCCGCTACAGCACGGAGCCGATCGTGCTGACGATGGGTGTGCTCTCGGTCGCCCTGGTCTGGTGGCTGTCGACACGCATGGACCGGACCGCGGGCGAGCCGGGCCTGCCACGCGAGGCCGCGGGGATGCTGCGCCGCGCGCCGGCCTATCTCGTGTGGCTGGCTTGGCAGGTGGCGCGGGCCAACCTCTCGCTGGCGCGGGTGGTGGTCGATCCCCGGCGTAGGCTGGAGCCTCGGCTGTTGAGGGTTCGCGCGCGCCAGCGCAGCGCACTGGGGCAGGTGATCCATGCCAACTCGCTCACGCTGACCCCCGGGACGATCACTCTCGACCTGCGAGGCGGCGAGCTGCTGGTGCATGCTCTGACAGCTCGCTCTGGCGCCGGCGTGCTCGCCGGCCATATCGATCGCGCCGTGACGCGTCTCGAAGGTGGAGGTTGAGCCGTTGTTCCTGATGGCGCTCCTCGCGATCGGCGCCTCGATGCTGCTGCTACTGACGCGGGCGGCCCTCGGCCCGACGGTATTCGATCGGCTCGTGGCGGTGAACAACTTCGGCACCAATACGGTGCTGTTGATCGCAGTGAGCGGCTTCTACACGGGTCGCCCCGACTGGCTAGACCTGGCGCTCGTCTACACGCTGGTCAACTTCACCGGAACGATCGCGGTCTGTCGCTGGTCCCGGTTCGGGCATCTCTCGTTCGCCCGGCCAGCGGGTACCGCCGGGGGCGCCGCACAGGACGGTCGACGATGATCGGCTGGCTGCTCGATGCTGCCAGTTGGTTGTTGCTGGCTTTCGGGTCGCTGTTCTGCCTGGTCGGGTCGCTCGGGGTGTTGCGCTTCCCGGACTTCTACACGCGCTGCCACGCCGCCGGAATCACCGATACCTTCGGTGCCGTGCTGATCCTCGCCGGGCTCGCCCTGCAGGGCGGCTTCTCCCAGGGGGTGACGCTCAAGCTGGCTCTAGTGTGTGGCTTTCTCTTGCTCTCGAGCCCGGTGGCCAGCCACGCGCTGGTCAAAGCGGCCCACGCTCATGGCGTGCTCGTGCCGCAGCCGGTGCCAGATCGCGTCAGCGAGTATCCGAAGAGCGAGACGGCAGGGGACCACCGGTCACAGGAGCGCTGAAGCAGGTGTGGGTCGAGTTGTTGCTGCTGGTCCTGGTGGTGCTGGTCGCGGTCGTCATCGCGCGCCTCGGCGACCTGTTCGCAGCAGCGATGCTGACTGGCATCTTCAGCCTACTCTGCGCCGGTCTGTACACCATCATGGACGCGGTCGACGTCGCGTTCACGGAGGCTGCGGTGGGCGCAGGCATCACCACGGTGCTGTTCCTCGGCGCGCTCGGCATGACCTCGACAGCCGAGCGACAGCAGCGTTTCCGCTGGCGGCCGCTGTTGGTGGTGGTGCTCACCGGCGGCGCCTTGATGTGGGGCACCAGCGACATGCCGGCT
Organism: Thermoanaerobaculia bacterium; assembly: GCA_035524895.1. Classification (GTDB taxonomy): domain Bacteria; phylum Acidobacteriota; class Thermoanaerobaculia; order Multivoradales; family Multivoraceae; genus DATLFI01. The sequence goes on from DATLFI010000294.1 coordinate 11,977, forward strand.
TTCGGCGATCCTGCGGCGCCGATCCACCACCATGTCGAGCCCGAGTACCTCGAGGGCGCCGCCAGCGACATCCACGTCGCGAACGTGGTGACCGCGGTGCTTGCGAGCTATCGCGGCTACGACACCCTTGGCGAGGTGACGGTCGTCTTCACCGCGGCGGTCGGCGTGATGCTCCTTCTCGGGCGTGCGGCCGGCGGTGCGGCGCGGCACTGGAGGCGTGGCGCCGACAGGTCCCTGGGTGTCAGCGAGGGCGCGGCCGAACCCGGGGAGCTGCGCGATGCGCCGATGTTGATGCGCGAGAAGCCAGTGCTGCGCGTCAGCGTGCGGCTGCTGATCCCCTTCATCCTGCTCTTTGCGCTCTACGTTCAGGCTCACGGTGACTTCGGTCCGGGCGGTGGCTTTCAGGCCGGCGTGATCTTCGCTGCGGGCCTGATCCTGTTCGGGTTGATCTTCGATCCGCAGGCAGTCGCGCGGGTGTTCCCGCCTGCCGTGGCCGAGACGCTGATCGCCGTCGGGGTGCTTCTCTACGGCGGGACCGGCGTCGCGACCCTGCTGCTCGGGGGCAAGTTCCTCGACTACGACGAGTTCGGTCTGGCGAGTGGCCAGCACTACGGGATCCTGGCGGTCGAGCTGGGGGTCGGCATCGCGGTCGCGGCGACCATGGTCCGCCTCTACTTCGCGTTTTCGGCGCTGCATCCCGAGGACGTGGTGGAGCCCCAATGAGCGCGCCGGCGATGGGGGGTCACTGGGTGACCTGGATGATCGTGCTGGTGCTGCTGATCGGGCTCTATACGCTCATCGCGCACGACAATCTGATCAAGAAGATCATGGGGCTGAACATCTTCCAGTCCGCCGTGGTCCTCTTGTACGTCTCGATGGGCACTGTGACGGGCGGTACGCCCCCGGTCCTGCTCGAGCCGACGGCTGGCGTGACCGAGCCGGTGCTCTACTCGAACCCGGTGCCGCACGTGTTGATGCTCACTGCCATCGTGGTTGGCGTGGCGATTACAGCGCTCGCGCTGGCGATCGTCGTGCGAATCCAAGGGGCTTACGGCACGATCGAGGAGGACGAGATCGGCGCGATCGAGATGCGCCACGACGAGGCACAGTCGCGGGCGTGAGCTCGGACTAGAGAACGGGGAGAGGCGTGTCGGAGCATCTACCGATCCTCCAGGTGGTGCTGCCGCTGCTGGCGGCGCCGTTGTGCGTGCTGCTGCGCCAGGGCGGCCTCGTGCGCTGGTTCGCGTCGGCGGTCGCATGGGTGACGTTCGCCATCGCTGTGGTGCTGCTGCGCGCGACGCTCGGTGGCGCCGAGCTGTCGTACGCGATAGGCGACTGGGCGCCCCCGATCGGCATCGAGTACCGCGTCAACTTGCCGAGCGCCTTCGTGGCGGCGGTGGTGGCGGCGATCGCGGCGGTGGTTCTCACCTTCGACTCGCGCGGGAGCGCCACGCGACTGGCGATGCGGCGACGCTACCTGTTCTACGCCGCCTACCTCCTCTGTCTCGCCGGGCTCCTCGGAATGGCGATCTCCGGCGACGCCTTCAACGTCTTCGTATTCCTCGAGATCTCCTCGCTGGCGACGTACTCTCTGGTCAGCATCGGCAAGGAGCGCCGCGCCCTGATGTCGGCTTTCTCCTACCTGATCATGGGAACGCTCGGGGGGACGTTCTTTCTGCTCGGCGTCGGCATGCTGTACGTGCAGACCGGCACCCTCAACATGGCCGACCTCGCGCAGCGGCTCGACGCGGTGAGCGGCACGCGCACGGTGAGTCTGGGCTTCGCGCTGATCGTCATCGGCCTTTCGATCAAGCTCGCGGTATTCCCGCTGCACCAGTGGCTTCCCAATGCGTATACCTACGCGCCGCCCAAGGCCGCGGCCTTCCTCGCGGGTACCGCGACGAAGGTGTCCTACTGGGTGCTGGTTCGCTTCGTGTTCCTGGTCTTCGGCGCCAGCTACGCGTTCGACCAGATGCGGCTGGACCTGCTGCTGATGCCGCTCTCCCTGCTCGCGATGTTCGTCGGGGCGCTCGCGGCCGCCTACCAGCGGGATCTTCGCCGGCTGCTGGCGTACTCGAGCATCTCCCAGGTCGGCTACATGACGCTCGGATTCAGCTTCGCCAACCGCGAGGGTCTCACCGCTGGCCTGGTACACATGCTCAACCACGGCCTGGCCAAGAGCGCCCTCTTCCTCGCGGTCGCCTGTATCGCGTATCGGGCAGGCACAACCGACATCTCGGCGCTGCGCGGCATCGGGCGGCGAATGCCCTTCACATCGCTCGCGTTCGTGATCGGCGGGATGAGTCTCGTCGGGGTGCCTGGCACGGCAGGGTTCATCACCAAGTGGCACCTGGTGCTCGCGGCATTCGACCGCGGCTTGCCGGCGGTCGGCTTCGCGGTGCTGCTGAGCTCGTTGCTCGCAGTGGCTTATGTGTGGCGGCTTGTCGAGACAGCCTACTTTTCGAGCGGCGACGACGGCGGTCGAGCTGGGGGAGGTTCCCCGGGAGGTGAGCCGCGTGCGGCGGTCCTCGAGGCACCGCTCGGGATGCTGCTGCCGATGACCGTGCTGATGGCTGCGACGGTGGTGTTCGGGCTTTGGACGCGCTACTCGGCCGGCATAGCCGGCGACGCGGCGGCGTTCCTGCTCGGAGTCGCGCCGTGACGGTGGACGTGCTGCATCCCGAGGCGGCCCTGGCGATCGCGCTGGGCTTGCCCGTGATCACCGCGCTCACGGTGCTGGCGCTGGCTTCCCGTCCCAACGCTCGCGATACGGCCACCATGATCGGGGCGGCCGCGACCTTCCTCGCTTCGTGCTCCCTGGTGCCGAGCGTGCGGGCCGGTGAAGGCGTGGATCTGCGCCTGCTCGAGCTCTTCGGCGGGGAGTGGCTCGCCTTCCATGTAGAGCCGCTGGGGATGCTGTTCGGACTGGTCGCGAGCGGGCTGTGGCTGGTCACGTGCGTCTACGCGATCGGCTACATGCGCGCGCACCACGAGCGTGCCCTGGGACGCTTCTTCGCGTTCTTCGCGATCGCCATCGGGGCCGCGCTCGGCGTTGCCTATGCCGCGAACCTGGTGACTCTGTTTCTGTTCTACGAGGCGCTGACCTTCTCGACGTTTCCGCTTGTCACGCACCGCCAGAGCGACGAGGCGAGGCGGGCGGGCCGCGTGTACATCGGCGTGCTGGTCGCGACCTCGACCACGTTCTTCCTGTTCGCGATCCTGTGGACCTGGCGACTCGCGGGCACCACCGAGCTCCGAGCGGGCGGACTGTTGCCGGCCGGCGTCGCCGACGGTACGGTGACGGTGCTGTTGTTGCTCTACGCCTTCGGCATCGGCAAGGCGGCGCTGATGCCGTTCCACCGCTGGCTACCTGCGGCCATGGTCGCTCCAGCACCGGTGAGCGCTTTGCTGCACGCCGTGGCGGTCGTCAAGGCGGGCGTGTTCACCGTGCTCAAAGTGACGACCTGCGTCTTCGGACTGGATCGGCTTCAGGCGATGGGACGCTCCCTGCTCGAGGGCACGACGCCCCTCGTACTGGTCGCGAGCTTCACGATCGTCGCCGCCTCCGTGGTGGCGCTGCAGCAGGACAACCTCAAGGCTCGTCTGGCGTACTCGACGATCGGCCAGCTCTCGTACATCGTTCTGGGTGCCGCGCTCGCGACGCCGCAGGCCCTGCTCGGCGGTAGCCTGCACATGCTGACCCACGCCGCCGGCAAGATCACGCTGTTCTTTTGCGCGGGTGCCATCTACCTGGCGGAGCACAAGACGCGCGTCAGTGAGCTCGACGGGATCGGCCGGCGCATGCCCTGGACCATGACCGCGTTCCTGCTGGCCTCCCTCAGCATCATCGGCCTGCCGCCGTTCGGCGGTCTCTGGAGCAAGTGGTACCTGGTCCTGGGGGCGCTCGAGGCGGGCCGCGGATGGGTGGTGGGTGTTCTGGTGGCGAGCGCGCTGCTCAACGCCGCCTACCTGCTGCCGATCTCGCTGCGGGCGTTCTTCTCAGGGCCGTGTGGAGCGGCCGGGCGCGGGGGCGAGGCGCCGGCGGCGTGCGTGGTGCCCCTCGTGCTCACGGCGGCGTCCTGCGTGGCCCTGTTCTTC
>DATLFI010000295.1:0-3779 GCA_035524895.1 Thermoanaerobaculia bacterium
GAGCCGCAGTGCGTCCCCAACGTGGGTCATCGTGACCGGTTCCACTCCGCCCTGCGGATAGACGAGCGGCTGCCAGTCGGGCTGTAGTCCATCGAAATGCCACTCGACCGGCGCTAGAGGGTCGGTTGGAGCTTCGGAGCCAATGACGTTCGCCACTTCGAAATGGTCCTCGAGGTGGATCGGCATGTCGGCGACGAGCCGAGCCTGCTCCTCGCAGCCTAGGCAAAACACAGCCGAGGACAGCGCTGTCCAGCGAAGAAGCCGCGAGATCGGGCGGCCTTGCGTCGGATGCTCGATCATGCTTCCTCCTCGCTTGGAGCTTCCCGGATCAAATGTCACAACTGAAGTAGCACCATCGAGTGCCACGCTCAACCGGTTGGGCTCCCGATCGAGGCCGTCACACCGGATCCACCGAGAGCTCGTGGATCACCTGCCCGGTCTGGTTCACGAACGACACCGTCGCGCGGTCAGGCCGGACGGTCAGGCGACCGTGCCCTGAGTCGTACCAGAAGCGCTCGTAACCCATGACGTCCCGTCCGAACTTCCACGGGGCGCCGCAGCTTCCGGGCAGCGCGTAGTTGATTCCGTCCACGGCCTCGTCCACGAAGACGTGGTCGTGCCCATAGAAGAAGATCTGCACGCCGAACTCGCGCATGAGCTCGTGCACGAGTGCGTTGCTCGGGCTCCAGATCATACCGGATCTGTGCGCCGCCTACGTGGTCGGTCGGTGAGTTCGAGCAGCTCCTCCTCTTCGCTTTTCTCCACCTCGAAGACGAGGCGCACGGGACCGGCATCCGCCGACTGATCCTGGATCGCACCGGACGCGAGGTCTCTCCCGGTGCGCTCTACACGGCGATGGACCGGCTCGAGGCACAGGGAATGGTGTCGTCGCATCTCGGCGAGGCGACTCCGCGCCGCGGAGGTCGGCGGCGCAGGCACTACCGGATCGAGCCCGAGGGGCGTCGTGCGCTCCACGAAGCATGGGAGACGGTGCGCTCGATGGCCGAGGGGGTCGACCGCGAGCTCCGTCCGGAAAGGGCGCGTTGAGCCCTCGACCCGGCCGCCCGCCCGCCTTCTGGAGCGGGCTCGTCGAGTGGCTCCTCGATCCGGTCGACGCCGACGCGATCCACGGGTCCGTGACACCCCATGTCGATCCGGAGACCCCACGGTCGATGCATGGGTAGAAGGCGGTTCGGACCAGCCGACCGCCGACAACCGAAAGCGAGGGAGATGAACCATGCGTGTGATGGTGATCGTCAAGGCGAGCGCGGAGAGCGAGAATGGGGTCATGCCCAGCCAACAGGAGCTCTCCGACATGGGGAAGTACAACGAGGAGCTGGTGAAGGCCGGGGTCATGGTCGGCGGCGACGGGCTGGCCGCGAGCCACCAGGGCAAGCGCGTCCGCTTCGACGGCAAGAAGCGGACGGTCATCGACGGGCCCTTCGCGGAGACGAAGGAGCTGATCGCCGGTTACTGGCTGTGGCAGGTGAAGTCGATGGACGAGGCGGTCGAGTGGCTCAAGCGGGCGCCGTTCGACGGCGGCACCGAGGTGGAGATCCGCCGTGTCTTCGAGGCGGACGACTTCGGCGAGGAGTTCACGCCCGAGCTCCGTGAGCAGGAGCAGCGGGTCTGGGCGCAGGCCGCGGAAAACGCGAAGAAGGGGTGAGCGAAACGACCGCCCGCCAGGCCATCGAGGCCGTCTGGCGGATCGAGTCGGCCCGGCTCGTCGCCGGCCTGACCCGCCTCGTGGGCGACCTGAGTCAAGCCGAGGATCTCGCGCAGGACGCGCTGGTCGTCGCGCTCGAGAAGTGGCCGGAGTCGGGCGTCCCGGAGAACCCGGGCGCCTGGCTCATGGCCACGGCCAAGCACAGGGCGCTCGACCTCTTCCGGCGGTCGAAGATGCTCGACCGGAAGCACCAGGATCTCGTGCGTCGCCTCGAGGCCGAGCAGGTTAGCCCGGAGCCGGAGCTTCACGCGGCTCTCGACGACCCGATCGGCGACGACCTGCTGCGGTTGATCTTCATGGCCTGTCACCCCGTCCTGTCGGTGGAGGCGCGCGTGGCGCTCACCCTGCGCCTGCTGGGCGGGCTCACGTCGGAGGAGATCGCCCGGGCGTTCCTCGTGCCGGTCTCCACCGTCCAGCAGCGCGTCGTGCGCGCCAAGAGGACGCTGAAGGAATCGAAGGTCCCCTTCGAGCTTCCGCCGCCGAGCGAGCTGGGCGAGCGGCTCGAAGCGGTGCTCGGCGTCGTCTACCTGATCTTCAACGAGGGGTACAGCGCCACCGCCGGAGAGGACTGGGTGCGCCCCACGCTGTGCGAGGATGCGCTCCGGCTCGGGCGGATCCTGGCGGCGCTCGAGCCCGAGGAGCCGGAGGTCCACGGCCTCCTGGCGCTCATGGAGATCCAGGCTTCACGGCTGCGTGCGCGCCGAGGCCCGGGGGGCGAGCCGATCCTGCTCATGGACCAGGACCGAGGCCGCTGGGATCAGCTCCTGATCCACCGTGGGCTGGCGGCGCTCGCGAAAGCCGAATCGCTGCACCGGCCGCTCGGTCCGTACTGCCTCCAGGCCGCGATCGCAGCATGCCACGCGCGAGCGAAGGCGCCGGAGGAGACCGACTGGGAGGCGATCGTGGCGCTCTACGACGCGCTCGCTCAGATCGCTCCCTCGCCGGTCGTCGAGCTCAACCGCGCCGTGGCGATCGGGATGGCGTTCGGCCCCGAGGCCGCGCTCGTACTGGTGGACGAGCTGGCCGCGGAGCCCGCGCTGAAGGGCTACCACTGGCTGCCGAGCGTGCGTGGCGACCTGCTCGCGAAGCTCGGGCGGCAGGAGGAGGCGCGCGCGGAGTTCGAGCGGGCGGCCTTCCTCACGCAGAACCTGCGGGAACGGGAGCTGCTGCTCGAGAGAGTGAGGAGCGTGTCGATCTGACCCGCTCTCGTTCGACGCCTTCATGAGCGCGAGGCACCCCTGCCGAGCGCAAGCAGATACCGAAAAGGGAGAAGCCATGCGATTCCTGTCGATGATCCGGATCGACGAGCGGTCGGCCAAGCCGCCCACGGAGCAGCTCATGGAGGACATGGGCAAGCTCATCGAGGAGATGACGAGGGAGGGGAAGCTCGTCAGGACGGCCGGTCTTCGGCCGACCGCCGAGGGCTTCCGGGTACGGCTGCGCGGTGGCGAGCTGTCGAGGACGGACGGCCCCTTCACGGAGGCCAAAGAGGTCATCGGCGGCTACGCCGTCCTGGAGGCCGACTCCAGGGAGGAGGCGATCGAGCTCACCGAGCGCTTCCTCCTCGTCCATGGGGAAGGGTGGGATCTCGAGTGCGAGGTGCGGCCGCTCGACGGGCCGGAGTTCGGCGCGGAGGGCTGAGGTGGCGGAGGCCGGGGGTGTGAAGCGCTCCCCCGGGCCTTGCCTCGGTCAGCGCACCCTCGGCGCCTCCCTGCGACCGCCCTGAAAGACGGATAGGGCGTCCAAAGTGACTCTCGTGGGAAGAGGTGAGGTGGGGCGGTGAGGGACGGCGGATTACGAGGCCTGGGTCGGGGCGACCCGCGACGGTGGGCCGGTAGCACTCGACCAGGAAGGGATCGCCCCCCCAGCTGAAGCTGAGGTCGGCTAGGCGCCCCCCCAGCGCCTCAGGTTCAAGGACGAGGTCCGTCGCACTGATTTGCATGAGTCGATATGCGACAGCGAACTGAAGGAGCGTCTGGTAGTACTGGGAGCGAAGCCAGGCACAGCGCGATCGAATCCTGGTACTTCGGCAAGTGCGACCAAGTAGGCCGCG
>DATLFI010000296.1:0-11227 GCA_035524895.1 Thermoanaerobaculia bacterium
AGGTCGAAGCCGAGGTCGAGGGTGGCCAGCCGCATCTGGCTGCGCAGGCACAGCACGGCGATCACCATCAGGGTGAGCGACAGCGCGACCTGTCCCGCGACGAACACGTGCCGCAGCCACAGGTTGCCGCCCGTGCCGCCGGCGCTGCGCTGTCGGATCTCGGCGACCAGGTCGCCGCGCGTCGCGCGCACCGCCGGGACCACGCCGGCGACCAGTGTCGCGAGCGCGATCAGGGCCAGCGAGTAGAGGATGAGTCGCGGGTCGAGCGTCGTCGTCGAGCGCAGCATTCCGGAAAGGCTGGGTCCGCGGAGCCGCAGCAGCGTCACCGCGATGCCGATCCCCAACAGGGCCCCCACGGAGGACAGCAGGAAGGCCTCGACCAGCAGGCTCTGGATCACGCGCCGGCGGCCCGCGCCGAGCGCCACGTGGAGCGCCAGCTCGTGACGGCGGTGCGCGGCTCGCGCCAGCAGCAGGCCGGCGACGTTGGCTGATCCGATCAACAGCACCATCCCGAAGATGATCGCAAGGAGCACGGCGAACATCGTGAAGCCGCGAGGGGTGCCACGGAACTGGATCTGTGCCGCCGGAAAGACGCTGGCGAGCTCGCCGAGGCCTTCGTTGCGCTCCGGGTAGAGCTGCTCGAGGCGCTGGTCGAACGAGGTTACCGCTGCCTGCGCGTTCTCGGTAGTCGCGCCGGGCTGGAGCCGCGCCAGGACCGTCAAGCTGGGGCTGCCGCGCTCGTCGACTGCCGGCAGCACCAGCCGGCTCAGGGGAACGTAGAGACCGGGGCCCATGAATCCGGTGATCGCGCGGTAGTTCTCGCCCAGCACGCCAACCACCGTGAACAGCTCTCCGGCGAGGTCGATCTGGCGGCCGATGACACCCGGATCGGCGCCGAGATGGTTCTGCCAGTAGGAATGGCCGAGCACGACCAGGCGTGGATCGAGCTCCAGCGTCGCTGCGTCCGCGGAGAAGGTGCGACCCAGCGCGGCCTCGATGCCGAGTGCCTCGAAGAAGTTGCCAGTGACGGCGAGCGCGCCCAGACGCAGGATGGAGTCGCCTTCCCGATGATCGAGGGCGGTGAGTCGAAAGCCGATGGTGTCCTCGAAGATCCCGCTGTCGCGCAGGTCGCGGTAGTTGAGGTACGAGAACTGGTTGCTGTTGCCGGGCTCGACAGCTACCACGCGAGACGGCGCGGTCATCGTGGGCCGATGGCGAAAGACCGTGTCGATCGCGGTGTAGAAATAGGCGTTGGGACCGATGCCGAGCGCCAGCGAAAGCACGCTCGCAACGACCAGCCCGGGCGAGCGGCTCAGGTTGCGCGCGCCGAGCCGCAGGTCGCGCGACAGGCTCTCGATCCACGCCACCCGTCCCTGGTCGCGGCACTCCTCCTTGACGAGCGTGACGGGCCCGAAGGCGCGCAGCGCGAGTCGGCGGGCCTCGGGCTCCGCGATACCGGCCTCCACACTGTCGCGCACCTGCTCCTCGAGGTGGAAGCGCAGCTCGGCGTCCATCTCGTCCTCGAAGCGCTCGCGCCGGAACAGAGACCGAAGGCGAAACCGCAAGCCGTTCAGCCAACGCAATTCGCTTCTCCGCCAGCGTGTCAGGCCGGCCTCAGGACCAGCTCGATGGCGCTCGAGAGGCGGTCCCAGCTCGCGAGCTGGCGTTCCAGGTGGGCGCGCCCTGAGCGCGTCAACGCATAGAACTTGGCCTTGCGCCCGGTCGCGGTCTCCGCCCATTTCGCACGCAGCCAGCCGTCCCGTTCCAGACGGTAGAGCGCGGGGTAGAGCGATCCCTGCTGCACCTTGAGGACACCCTGGGAGACCTGCTCGATGCGCTGCGCGATGGCCCAGCCGTGCTGCGGCTCGAGCGCGACGGTCCTGAGGATCAGCAGGTCGAGGGTGCCTTGCACCAGGTCGGTTGGCTTGCCCATGGCTCGGATCGCGTCGGCTCGGTCTGGCCGTCTGGTGGAGCAGATACCTAGACAGTCTACAAGTACGTATTGTAGACGGTCTAGGTTCTGCCGCGTCGAGGTCGAGCTCGGGCTTCGGAGGGGTCGCCTCCTACCGGATTCCCACGAGCATGCACCCATCACGGTCGCTGCGGCGAAGGCGAGTAGAAGGACGTGTCGCATCGGAGGTGTCGGAGGGGTGCGGCTACTCGCCCTTCCGGCGCCGGCGACCGCCACCGCGACGCTCGTCGAGACGGCGGTCGGCGAAGCTCGCGACCTCGACGAGCTGTTCCAAGGGCTCCTCGAGCCGAGGGTCGGCGGCGCTGCGCGCCACGACCTCCTTGGCGAACAGGAGCGCGAGGTAGCGCAGCTTGAGGCCAGGCCGGTCGATGACAGCGCGATAGCCGGGGTGTCCCGCATTGACCTCCCAGCGCCCGGCGTGGATGCGCGATCGCCACTCTGCGCCCGGGGCGTCGACCAGCTCTGGCTCTGGGATCCCCTCGTCGGAGCGCGCCGCGGGCAGCTCGCTGAGGACCGTCACCGCGGCGACGGCGCTCGCCTCCCGCGTTCCGTCGCGCCCGACGAGCAGGAGCTCGCCGCGGCGCTCGTCCTCGCCGGGGTCGAGGCTCGCCGCCTCGAGGCGCGCCGCCAGCGGATCGTCCTCCATCCTCACGATGCGCCCGAGATCCGCCGGCAAGTCCCACCGGAGCTCGAGCGGACGAGCGATCGGCAGGCCCAGCTCGTCGCGCGGCGCGGCGCGCACCGTGCGATGACCGCCGGAGATCACGCGCAGCGGACGCGGACGGATCTCCAGGGAAGCGAGCGGACCGGCCTCGATCAGATCCTGGAAGAACGGAGTCAGAGCCTCGGGCTCGGGAGGCTCTGGTTCGCTCTGCGGTGGCTGGACCTCGGCGGCCGGTGCTGCAGCTTTCGGTAGCTCGGGCTCATCGTCGGCCGTTGACGGCGGACCGGCGGCGGCGTCGCGTGCACTGGACTCGACCGGCAGCAAGGCGTAGCGCGGGAGCTGGCGGTAGAGGTCGCGGAAGGCGTGCTGGAGGTCGCGCACCATCGAGCGATCGAGCTCTTCGGCTCGCCGTTGCTCCTTCTGGTCGAGCAAGGCCTGGACTACGGGCTCGAGGCCGCGCAGGGCATCGGCGAGCGCGGCTGCCGCCGCGTCGGGCACGACACCGCGCCGGCTTCCGGGCGCCACCGTCAGCGAGCCGAAGTCGACCAAGCCGGTGAGCCGACGGTCGGTCCACGGTCGATGGTCCAGACCGAGGGCGCCGAGCTGAGCGAAGCCCTCGACCACCAGCGTCCCGGTGGCGTAGAGCGCGACAGCGTGGCGCGAGACGGCGCCGACTTCTGCGTCGCCGTCGGGCTCGCGGCCACCGCTGTAGTACAGCTCGAGCTGCGCAGGCGGGTATCCGGCGACCTCGAGCGCGCCCACGCCCTCGAGGCGCTCACCCAGGAAACGCCTCGGCTGGACGGCGATTCGCTTCGCGCCGCGGCCGCGCGCGATCCGGTCGTGCACCACGAGCTCGACATCGCGGTGGAGGATCTGCCCGCGGAGCTCGGCGGCGAGGAAGTCGGCGGCGCGTCGAGCGGCGAGCACCGGTAGCGCTTCGCGGTGCAGGCCAACTACCAGCACCTCGGTGGCCCGCGCCCCGCCGTCGGTGGCTCGGGGCAGGTGGCGCAGTGGTTCGATCTCGAAGTCGGGGCTCTCGCGGTAGAGCACCAGTCGATGCGGCTCTTCCCCAGGCCGGAAGACACGGATCTCGAGGCGCTGGCCGAGGCTCCAGAAGCCCAGCAGGCCGATACCGTACTGTCCCTGGGTCATGAGCTGCAGGCGCTCCTGCGGGGTTAGCGCGCACTTTCGCGAGTGACCGATGTGGGTCGCGATGTAGCGAAGCGCTTCGGCCTGCGGCAGCTCGGGGATGATGCCCTCGCCGTCGTCGCGCACCGACAGGCAGGGGACGCCGCTGCGGCGCAGCCGGGTCACCTCGACCGCACGCGCCCCGGCGTCCAGGCTGTTCTGCACCAGCTCCGCGAGCGCCTTGCGCGGGTCGGGCTGGCTCAGCGCCAGCCAGCGTAGGAGCTCGAACGGGTCGTGGACGCGGACCTTGCCGCGGTAGGTCGAGGAGGTATCCTCGCGCCGGTTCCGGTTGCGCACTGGAGGCCCGAGTCCGTTCAAGTGCTGCTGGCGGGGCACGGGATCAAGGTAGCACGAGCCGGGTCCTCCCGCGGAGACCTACGTGATGAGAGTCATATGCCGCCCGTGACCAAGACGAGCCCTGTGGAACACGGCTCGCGCGACCTCCACACCTGGTCGGCGACTCGGGTCGCCGCCGCGATCCGCGACCGCCTGCTGCGCAGCCGCGACCATCTCGAGGCGCTGCTCGGGCGGGTCGCCGAGCGCAACGGCCCGCTGAACCTGGTCGTGACGCTCGACGAGGAGCGCGCTCGACGCGAGGCCGACACCGCCGACGTTGCCGTGCGACGGGGCGATCCCTTGGGACCGCTCCACGGCGTGTGCATGACCGTGAAGGACTCGTTCCAGACGCGCGGCATGCGCACCACTTGTGGCGCGCCGGCGTACGCCGAGCTCGTGCCCGACGTGGATGCAGTGCCGGTGGCTCGGTTGCGCGCCGCGGGTGCGGTGATCTTCGGCAAGACCAACGTGCCGATGTGGGCCAACGACGTGCAGAGCTACAACGAGGTGTTCGGTGTCTCCAACAACCCGTGGGACACGTCGCGCACAGTCGGGGGCTCCTCGGGCGGCGCGGCTGGCGCGCTCGCGGCGGGGTTCACGCCGATCGAGCTCGGCAGCGACATCGGCGGCTCGATCCGCGGGCCGGCCTCGACCTGCGGAGTCACGGGGCACAAGCCGAGCTGGGGGATCGTGCCGGCGCTCGGTCAGATCCCCGGTCCGCCGGGCACGCTGACGCAGGCCGACATCGCCGTCGCAGGGCCGCTGGCGCGCGACGTCGAGGATCTCGAGCTGCTGCTCGGAGTGCTGGCCGGTCCAGACGACTGGCAGGCGACGGCGTGGCAGCTCGAGCTACCGCCGCCGCGGCGCTCGCGGTTGCGCGACTATCGGGTCGCGGTATGGCTGGACGAGCCCTTTGCGCCGATCGCCGGCGACGTGCGGGCGCTCTTGGTGGAAGCCGCCGAATCGCTGCGCTCGGCCGGCGCCGCCGTCGACTTCGAGGCTCGACCCGACTTCGGGTTCGACTACGCGGTCGCGGTCTTTCGCCAGCTCCTCGCCGCCGCGGAGTGCGGCGGCTACTCGAGAGACGAGATCGAGCACATGGCGGCGACCGGCGAGGGGGACGACGGCTTCGGCGCCTCGCTCTACGCGCAGCGCCACCGCGCGTGGTTGTCCGCCAACGAGCGCCGGCTCCAGATGCGCCGCAAGTGGCGATCGTTCTTCGAGCGCTTCGACGCAGTCCTGCTACCAGTTCTGCCGACAACAGCGATTCCCCACGACCACAGCGAGCCGAAAGGCGCGCGACAGTTCCTGGTGAACGGCGAACGGCGTTCGTACTTCGAGCAGCTCTGGTGGGTCGGGCTCACCGGTGTGGCGTGGCTGCCTGCGACGGTGGTGCCTGTGGGCATGACGCCGAGCGGTCTGCCGGTGGGTGTGCAGATCGCGGGACCGTACCTCGAGGACCGGACCTGTCTCGACCTCGCGCGACACGTCCTCGAGCTCCGCGGCGGGTTCCGACCGCCGCCAGGATACGAGTAGCCGTTTGGCGGCCTGTACCGGTTGAACGGAGAACTACAGCGGGCCTGTCATTCCTGATCAGGGATGGCAAGGCTGTCAAGGACGATAGACCAGCGCGATCACGATCCCCGCGAGCGTGTAGGTGATGGCGTCGACGCCGAGCCAGCACCAGGCGAGGAAGTAGGGGAAGTCGGCGATCACGATCGGCCAGTAGAAGCTCGTGAATCCGACCACGAGGCCGACCAGCAGACCGAGGACGGCTCCTCCCTTCCACCCCGCGGGCCACGAGGACCGCGACTTCGCGAACAGGATCGCGACCACGAGCGACAGCACGATGCCGATCAGCGCGAACCACGCCGGGCTCGACTGCTCCTGGTTGAAGACGTCCGCGTGCTCCACGTAGGTAGGCGCGAGGATCATGCCGTGCATCACGAAGCCGGCGACCACCATCACCACGCCGCCGGCGATCCCGGCCAACACCACCTTGGTCCAGTTCATGTGCGACTCCCGCGCCTTGCGGCGCTGCTCGGGAAAGTGGCGGGAGCATAGCGCGCGCCGAGGGGATCCTGTCCGAGCGTGCCGGGGGATCAACCGCCGGCCGAGGTGTACTGCCGAACTGCGCGCCGCCAGGCGAGCCGCGACAGGACCAGAAAGGCCGAAGCGATGCCGAGGGCGATCGCGACCCGCGCGGAGTCGATGCGGCCGAGCAACGCCAGCGCCGGGTAGGTGGTCATCAGCGCGAGCGGGATCACGAAGGTGAACAGCAGCGCGAGCACGCCGCGAAATACCGACGACGGCCAGCGCGCGGCGTCGAAGATCGAGGAAAGCAGGAACGACAGGTTGTCGACTTTGACGAAGTAGAACGCGAGACTGAGCACCAGCACGAACAGCGAGTAGAGGATCGCCACCGCGCCTGCGAAGAGAAGGAGCGAGACGGCGATGGCAGTCGGCGGGATCGGCTCGCCCAGCCGCCACGACGCGAAGGCGACCAGCGCGAGGCCTCCCGCCAGGTCGGCGAGCCTCGCGAGCTCGAAGTGCGCGGTCGAGACCAGGAACTGCGCGTCAGCTGGCTTGAGCAGCACGAAGTCGAGCGTGCCGTTGCGCACGTGCGACACCGCCTGCGCCACGGCGGGCTGGATCACGGTCGCCAGCACACCCTTGAGCGCCAGGAAGAAGCCGACCACCACCAGCGCCTCCGGCCAGCTCCAGCCGGCGACGCCCGGGCGCTGCGAGAAGAGCACCCAGAGCGGCACCAAAGTGCTCGTCGACCAGAAGATGGCGATGCCGAACTGCAGGAAGAAGTCGAGGCGGTACTGCAGGGCGAGCAGCAACGAGGCGCGTACCTGGATGGCGAAGAGCTGGAGATAGCGGGTCACGGGGGCGCGTCTCCGAGTCAGCCGCCGTACGCCGAATACCGCCGTACGCCGCTGCGCCAGGCGGCCAGCGCTCCCCAGAGGAGCAGCGCCGCCCACGACCACTGGATTCCCAGCGCCCGCAACGTGGTGCCGCGGTCGATCAGCCCGAGCGCGTTCTCGACCGGGAACGCGAGCATGTAGGGGAAGGGCAGCCACCGCACGATCGACTGCAGCCAGTCCGGCAGCAGCTCGAGCGGCATCAGGTATCCCGAGAACACGAAGTAGAGCCCGAGCCACAGGTCGAAGACGCCGAGCGCGCTCTCCCAACGGAAGGCCAGGCTGCCGATCATCACCATCACCAGGAAGGTGACCGCCCAGGCTCCGACGAGGGTGAGCGGGAGCAGCAGGAGCTGCACCGGGTCGCGGGTGACCACGTCGGCGCCGATCCACAGCAGCGAGGCGATCACTATCGGCACGGCCAGCACGATACGCATCGGAAAGGCCGACGCCTGCTGTGCCGCGTACGAGAGCAACGGGTGGATCGGTCGCAGCAGGCGCGCTGCGATGTTGCCCTCGCGGATCTCGATGTTCATCTCCCACACCGCCCACGAGGCCACCAGCAACCGGAAAACCAGGGTGGCGAGGAAGTAGGCGCGGAACTCGCGTTCGCCGAAACGTCCCACCGGTGCCTCGCGCGCTACCGCCGACCATAGCGCCAGCATGATCAGGGGCATGGTGTAGGCCAGCACCCACACCAGCATCTCGGCGCGCCAGGCGACGACCTCGGCGAAGTGGACCCGCAACATCGTCGGCAGCGCGCGTAGCGCGCCGCGCAGTGGTCGCACAGGTGGCGGAGGCGGAGGGACCGGCGCTGCGGCGAGAGCGCCGAGGCCGGAGGGAGCCGAGGTCACACTGCCTCCGCGCGCTTGGGTCGCGCGGCAAAGAGGTCGGCGATCACCTCCTCGAGCGGCGCCTCCTCGACAGTGAGGTCCACCACCGGCAGCTTGTCGAGCGCCTGGGCCACGACACTGCGGAGCCGGTCCTCCGGGACCTGCAGCACCACGACTCCGTCACACGACGACACCACCGGCACCTCGAGCGCGGCCAGCGCGGTCTCGAGAATGCCTTCGCCGAGGCGCAAGGTCACGCGCTTCTCGGGACGCAGGCGGCGGACCAGTGCTGTGAGCGTGCCGTCGTACGTGAGCCTGCCCTGGTCGATCACCAGGATCCGCGGGCAGATCGCCGCCACGTCGTCCATGTAGTGGCTGGTGAGCAACACCGTAGCGCCGTGGCGCTCGTTGTACCGGCGGATGAACGCGCGCAAGGCCGCCTGCATCGTGACGTCGAGCCCGATCGTCGGCTCGTCGAGGAAGAGCACCTGCGGGCGATGGAGCAGCGCCGCCGCCAGCTCGCACTTCATGCGCTCGCCGAGCGAGAGCTGCCGGGTCGGCTTGCCGATCAGCGGCTGTAGCTCGAGCAGGGCGATCAGCTCGTCGAGGGTCTCGCGATACTGGTCCCGCGGCACGCCATAGATGGCGCGGTTGAGCTCGAAGGTCTCGGCAGGCGGCAAGTCCCAGAGGAGCTGTTGCTTCTGGCCGGCGACCAGCATGATCGAGCGCAGGTAGCTCGGATCACGTTGGGCCGGGACGAACCCGAGAACCCTCGCCTCGCCCTCGGTGGGGTGGAGCAAGCCCGCGAGCATCTTGAGGGTCGTGGTCTTGCCTGCACCGTTGGGGCCCAGGAAGCCGACCCGCTCGCCGGTCTCGATGGAGAAGTCGATGCCGTCGACCGCCTTGACGGTCTGGTAGGTGCGCCGGAACAACGAGCGCACCGCGGCTCCCACCCCGGCCTGGCGGGAGTGAACGCGGTAGTGCTTGGCGAGGCTGCGGACGGTAATCATGGGAGGGGAGGGGGAGGCGGAGCGGGCGCTCCGGCGGGGCAGAGCGGGTATCCTGACACTGGTGACCTCTTTGGGTTGGGGTGGTACGTTCGAGCATGAGGAGTCCATCATGGCGACAGCAATCCGGATGCGCATCGCAACAGGATCGACGTGGCTGGTGGCGGCTTTCGCGGCGAGCGCGGCAGTAGCCCAACCGGAGTGGCACCAGTGGCGCGGCGCCGACCGCGATGGCCACTCCCACGAGCAGAACCTGCTGCAGGCGTGGCCCGAGGGCGGGCCGCAGCGCGTGTTCGAGGTTGGAGGTCTGGGGATCGGCTACTCGTCGTTCTCGGCGGCGGGCGACCGGCTGGTGACCATGGGCGCCACCAACGACGAGGAGCGGGTCATGGCGCTCGACGCGCGCACCGGCCTCGTGCTCTGGCGCACGCCGAATGGCCCGGTCTTCCGCAACGACCGCGGCGACGGACCGCGGGGAACGCCCACCATCGACGGCGACCGCGTGTTCGCCCTCGGCGGTAACGGCAGGCTGGTCGCCCTCGAGCTCGCCACCGGCAAGGTGGTCTGGCAGGTCGACCTGCTCCGGGAGTTCGGCGCGCGCAACATCACCTGGGGCATCAGCGAGTCGCCGCTGGTGGTCGACGGCAAGGTGTTGGTGAATCCGGGCGGCCGCGGCGCCGGCGTGGTGGCGCTCGATCGGGAGACCGGCAAGGTGATCTGGAAGAGCCAGGACGACGGTGCTGGCTACTCGTCGGCGATCGTGGCCGAGGCTGGCGGCACGCGCCAGGCGATCTTCCTCACCGCCGGGCGGGCTCTCGGCGTCGACGTGGCCGACGGCAAGCTGCTGTGGAGCTACGACCGCGTCGCCAACCGCACCGCCAACGCCGCGACCCCGATCTTCCACGACGGCAGGGTGTTCGTGTCCTCCGATTACGGCACCGGCTGCGCGCTGCTGGAGATCGGGCCGCGGGGGGCGACAGAGGTCTACTTCAGCCGCGAGATGCGCAACCACCACAGCAGCTCGGTGCGCGTCGGCAACACACTCTACGGCTTCTCGAGCGCGATCCTCACCGCGATGGATTTCGCCACCGGTCGAGTGCTGTGGCAGGACCGCAGCGTCGGCAAGGGCTCGGTGATCGTCGGCGACGGCAGGCTCTACCTGCTCAGCGAACGCGGCGTGGTCGGTCTCGCCGAGATCTCACCCGAGGGTTATCGCGAGCACGGCCGCTTCAGCCTCGGGCGCTCCGAGCTGCCGACCTGGAGCCATCCGATCATCCACCGCGGTCGGCTCTACCTGCGCGATCAGGACAAGCTCTACGCGTTCGAGGTGGGCGGCGGCGACGCGAGCTCGTCCGCGCGGTAGGTCGAGGCGCGCCGGCCGGCGGCGCGGACGTGACGAGGCGGCTCGCTCAGCGCGGATCGTCGTGGACGATCTCGAGCTGGTAGCAGGTGCGACCGCCGCCGTGCCGCCAGAACTCGCTCCCGGCCCCGAACGCGTAGTCGAGACCGCGATCTTCGCCGGACTCGGTGTCGGTTGCGAACAGCGCGCACAGCTCGTAGGTGGTGGCGCTGCGGATCGCGTACCCGTAGCTCTCTCCGCTCTCCGGGTCCCGGATCGAGGGCACGTAGAGGTTGCGCTCGCGTGTGAGCGCGTCGAGGTCGGGCGGCAGCGCGTCGCGGCGGTGCCAGTAGCTGTCGATCGCTCCCGAGATCTGCTGGAGGTTGCTGATCCGCTCGGCGTCGAGGCGCCGCTGCCGGGCGCCCTGGGGAGAACCCGCGGCCACGAACCCGCCGACGACGAGCAGGACCACCGCCGCGGTGACTGCAGCGGCGAGCAGACGCAGGCGGCCGGTGCTGCCCTTGGCTCGGTCCGGCTCGCCCTCGTCCCGCCGCAGCTCCCAGAGGTAGTAGCCGAACACCGTGCCGGCGATGGCGCCGGCGGCGGCGACCTTGAGCAGGAACCTCCTCGTGAGCTCGCCTTCGAGGACGTTGAAGACCAGCGTGATCAGGTCCACCAAGATCACCGCGGCGGCGACGAACAGGGTGAGGTAGGTGAGCCACTTGCGCACCCGCGACTGCCGCTTGTCGGGATCGGCGGCGAACGAACGGAGGCTCGAACGGGCGAAGAGGAGGTACGCGGGGAAGGCGATCACCAGCGCCGCGGTCGACCAGCGTATGGTCGAGAGCGATCGGGCGCGCGCCCAGGCGTCCTCGAGCGCGTCGGGGAACGTCCGTTCGATCAGCTCGAAGGCCAGGACGCCGAGGCTGACGGCGCTGACGTAGAGGGTCAGGAACAGCAC
>DATLFI010000297.1:0-13199 GCA_035524895.1 Thermoanaerobaculia bacterium
AGGCGCGGGTGTTCGATGGCTGGGGCGAGATCGTGCTCGACGGTCGCTACGAGGATCGCGGGATGCCAGGCTTCTCCCAGTTCCTGGACCCCGACAGCCTCGACTTGGTCAAGGCGTACGTGCTCGACCGGCGTTCCCTGATCGGGCAGGCAGCGGGAGGGTAGCGAGCGACCCTCGCCTGGGAAGAGCTGGAGGAGACTGGTCCGCGTGCTCACACGGTGCGCAACGTAGTGTCCTTCCTTCGCGATCGTAAGGACCCGTGGCGTGATCTTCGACGAGAGGCGGTCTCGCCGAAGGAGAAGGACCGCTTCGGTGCGTAGTCAGCTAGCAGGCGCGACTGCTAGGGGCCAGGGCCTCTATAGTGGTGGCACCATGCGCGCTTTGTGGTTGCGGGATCGCGTTACGTCCCTGCTCGACGACGTCCCGGTTCCCGAACCTCCGCCGGGGGAGGCGCTGGTACGGGTGCTGCGCGCCGGGATCTGTCGCACCGACCTCGAGCTGGTGCGCGGGTACTACCCGTTCGACGGGGTGCTCGGACACGAGTTCGTGGGTGTCGTCGAAGAGGGTCCGGCGCCACTCCTGGGCAGGCGCGTGGTCGGGGAGATCAACGCGACCTGCGGACGGTGCCGAGCTTGCTGCGCCGGTCGCGGGACGCACTGCGAAAACCGCACCGTGCTCGGCATCGTCGGACGTCACGGCGCCTTCGCCGAGTACCTGACCCTGCCCACGCGCAACCTGCATCTCGTGCCCGACACGATCTCGAGCGACGCCGCGACCTTCACCGAGCCTCTCGCGGCCGCGCTCGAAATCCAGCAACAGGTGCCGGTGCGGCCCGACGATCGCGTCCTCGTGGTGGGGGACGGCAAGCTCGGCCAGCTCGTGGCTCAGACCCTCTCGCTGGTGGGCTGCGACCTGCTGGTGCTCGGGCGGCACGAGCGCAAGCTGGGATTGCTCCAGGCCGAAGGCATACGAACCAAGTTGGCGTCCGCCGTCGCCGCCGGCGGGGAGGAGCCAGAGGACAGCTCCTTCGACGTGGCGGTGGAGTGCACCGGCAATGCCGAGGGCTTCGCGGTCGCTCGCCGCGCACTGCGCGCGCGCGGCGTGCTGGTGATGAAGAGCACGTATGCCGGACGCCTGACGCTCGACGCCTCGGCGCTGGTCGTCGACGAGCTGACGCTCGTCGGCTCGCGCTGCGGGCCCTTCGGCCCGGCGCTACGCCTGCTTGCGGAGGGTCTGATCGAGGTCACGCCGATGATCAGCGCCTCCTTCCCGCTCGGTGGCGCGCGCGAGGCGCTCGAGTACGCGGAGCGTCCGGGGACGCTCAAGGTGCTACTCGAGGTCTCGGCGGCTTGAGTCGAGGCGGAGCGCCAGCTCGAGCTAACCCGCCATCTCGTTGCAGGCGCCGTAGCGGAAGCAGCCCATCAGGTGGTCGTTGACCATGCCGGTGGCCTGCATGTGAGCGTAGATCACGGTGCTGCCCACGAACTGGAAGCCTCGGCGCTTGAGGTCGCGGCTCAGCGCGTCCGACTCCTTGGTGGTGGCAGGCACTTGATTGGTGCGTCGCCAGCGATTCTGAATGGGGCGCCCGCCGACGAAGCTCCAGATGTAGTCGTCGAAGCTGCCGAGCTCTTCCTTGATCGCGAGGAACGCGCGGGCGTTGCCGACCGCGGAGCGGACCTTCGCTCGGTTGCGCACGATGGAGGGGTCCAGCAGGAGCTTCTCGATCTTGCGCTCGGTGAAGCGCGCGACCTTCACCGGATCGAAGCCAGCGAAGGCTCGGCGGTACCCGTCTCGCTTGCGAAGGATGGTGGCCCACGAGAGCCCAGCCTGCGCGCCCTCGAGGATCAGGAACTCGAAGTGACGGCGATCGTCGTGCACCGGTACCCCCCACTCGTGATCGTGGTAGGCGACATAGCCGGCGTCCCCCTGCAGCGCCCAGTCACAACGTGTCTGACCGTCCGCCACTACCGTGCGCTCTTTCGCCATGAGATCTGCTCCACGGGTTCGTCGTGAGGCGCGCGAGTCTGACACGGCGCGACGTGTCTGGGGAGGACCTTCGTGACCAGTTCTGTCCGGTTCGTTCCCGGAGTTGCGCGGTCCACATTGCGTTCCAGGCGCAACCGACCGCGTCGTAGGCTTCGGTCGATGGGACCCTCCAATCCTCCGGCTTCTGGCGCGCGGCGCCGCTACCAGCGCGACCTGAGCGCGGACCGCGACGTGCGGCGGTTCGAGGTCGGCTTGCCGGATCGCGGGAGCCGGATCGACGTCTTCCTCGCGCAACGGCTGCGCTGGGCTTCACGCGCGCGGATCCGCCGTTGGATCGAGGGTGGACGGGTGCAGGTCAGTCCTGCTTGGGCCAGCCCGGTGCGTGCTTCGCTGCGGTTGCGCGACGGCGATGCAGTGACCATCTCGCTCGACGCCGAGCATGTCGATTACGGTACACCGATCGTCGAGGCGGCCGAGCCCTTGCTCGTGGTGCACGAGGACGCTTGGCTGCTCGCTGTGTCGAAGCCGCCGGGCTGCAGCGTCCACCCCACGCGCCGTCACCGGGCCGGCTCGCTGGTAGAGCTGGTGCACCGGCGCGATCGTGCGTTGCCTGGGGAGGCCAGACATACCGACGGCTGGGTACCCTCGCTGTGCCATCGCCTGGATCGCGACACGAGCGGCGTGGTGCTGTTTGCCAAAGATCCCATGTCGCGCGCCGAGGTGGGTCGCCAGATCGAAGCGCGGGCCGTTCGCAAGCTCTACCTGGCCTGGGTGCGCGGCGAGGTCGAGGGGGAGCGCGGTCGTATCGACCTGCCGATCGGACCCGACCCGAGCTCGGTGCTCGCGAATCGGCGCGCGGTGTGCGCGCCGCAATGCGGGCAGCCGGCGCTCACGCTCTGGCGAGTGCTGGGGCGCTTCTCCGATCGCACCCTGCTGGCACTCGAGCCCGTCACCGGGCGTACACACCAGCTACGAGTGCACCTCGCTGCTCTCGGGCACCCGATCCTCGGAGATGCGCTCTACCAGTCCAGCTCCCGGGGAGATCTCTTCCTGCGATCGCTGCGAGGCAACTCCGCGGACGAGGCGGTTGGCACGCTCGGTCACGAGCGTCTCGCTCTCCACGCGCTGCGTCTCGAGCTCCGACACCCGGCGCTGGATCGACGGTTCGAGCTCTACGCGCCGCCGTGGCCCGACCTGGAGCCACTGGGGCTCCCGGCGACGGGAGTGTCGGCAGCCGCTTTCGCGTGACGCCAAAGGCCCTGCACTCAGGCCCGCGCCGAGGCGGTCGGCAAGCCCTGGCGCAGCACCAGCTCCATTGCCTCGGCGAAGCGATCGACCTCTTCGATCGTCGAGTAGACGCTCGGCGAGACGCGAATGCCCTCGAAATCGTCGTGCTCGATGGCGACGGTGAAGATCCGGTGACGCTCCCAGAGGTGCTCGGCGAGTCGGGCCGAGGGTACCCCCTGGAGCTGCACGGTGGCGATGCCGCATGCGAGTCCCGCCTTCAGGCTGGTGTGGAGGCGGACGCCTTCGTGCGCGACGAGTCGCTTGGCCCAGCGGTCGCGCAGGTAGACCAGGCGCGCGGCCTTGCGCTCCGGGCCGATCCCCTGGTGGAAGGTGAGGGCGTCGCCGATCGCGAGATGGTTGGGGCAGGGGTGGGTGCCGATCTCCTCGAACTTGCGGATGTCCGCGCCTTGTTCCTCGTTCGCCGCCATCAGCGGCCAGAGCCCGGCTATCCGCTCGCGTCGCACGTACAACAGACCCGTGCCGAACGGCGCGAACAGCCACTTGTGCAGGCTGCTCGCGAAGTAGTCGCAATCGAGGTCCGCGAGCTGGAAGGGGAAGTGACCGAAGGAGTGTGCGCCGTCGACGATCACGGGAATGTCGCGCCGTCGCGCCATTCCGACGACTCCCTTGACCGGCAGGATCTGGCCTGTGATGTTGACCATGTGCGAGACCAGGATCAGTCGCGTGCGATCGGTCACGTGCTGCTCGAAGCGACGCACGACCTCGTCGGGTTCCTCGGCCGGGATCGGCAGAGGGAACTGCCGCAGCACGATGCCTTCGCGGCGTTCGCGCTGCCGGAAGGTGGTGATCATTCGCGGATAGTCGTGCGTGGTGGTCAGCACCTCGTCGCCGGGTTCGAGGTCGAGCCCGAGCTGGCAGATCTGCAGGCTCTCGGAAGCGTTGCGGGTGAATGCGACCTCCTCGGTATCGCAGCCGAGGAACCGCGCCATGCGCTCTCGCACCGCTTCCTTCTGGGGCTCGAGCACACGCCACATGGTGTACGCCGGCGCCTCGTTGGAGAACGCCAGGTTGCGCGCCATCGCCTGCTGGACGGCCGCCGGGGCCGGACACACACCGCCGTTGTTGAAGTTGACGATGCCGCGGTCGACGGTGAAGGCCTGCTGCACGCCGAACCAGTAGCGCTCGTCGCGAGCGATGTCGTCCGCGCCGCCCGGCGTGGCCGCGAGCTCGGCCAGCGCGGACGCCGGTCGAGGATGCGGCAGGAAGGTAGCGGCCGCGAGAGCGGTCGCGGGCGGGAGGAAGTGGCCGAGTAGAGTGCGGCGGCTGAGGGCCATAGTGATGCCTTCGGCGCGCGATGGAGTGGGCGAGAGTCCAGAAGTCTACCAGTGGAGCCTAGGAGCCCACGGGGGTTCCACCACGGGCTCCTAGCGGGTCCCTCCGCGGTTTGCGCTTTCGCCTGGCTAAGATGGTCCACGAATCGAGCTGGGCGCTACCGGAGGCGCCAACCGGAGACGCCAAACGGAGACTTCGTGCGCCGAGCTCCCTGCATCGCCATTGCCACGCTGCTCGCCGTGAGCCTCGTCGACGAGGCAAGGGCCTGGGGACCGGTCGGTCACCGCGTCGTCGGCCAGATCGCGTCGCGACAGCTCTCCGACGAGGTGCGAGGGGAGGTGCTCGCCATCCTCGGCGGCGCCTCGCTGGCGGAGGCGTCGGTGTGGATGGATGACGTGCGTAGCGAGCCGCGATACGACTGGCTCGAGCCGCTCCACTACGTCAATCTCGACCCGCGCCGGGGCCGGTTTCAGAGCTGTCCGCCCCGCGGCTGCATCGTCGATGCCCTGCGTGACGCGCGGACCAAGGTCGGGGACCACGCGTTGCCGCGAGCGGAGCGTCGCGAGGCTCTCCGCATCTTGATCCACCTCGTCGGCGACCTCCACCAGCCGCTCCACGTCTCTCACCGTGCCGATCGCGGCGGCAACGACGTCGGCGTCGATTGGTTCGGCCAGCGTTCGAACCTGCACTGGGTGTGGGACACCGGGCTCTTGCGCGACCGCGGCCGCTGGCAGCAGCTCGCCGATCGCCTCGAGGGCAGTCTGCGCGACGCGCGGTTGGCGCGCGAGGCCGCGTCCTGGCGGAGCGGCGATGTCGTGGACTGGACACACGAGTCCTACCGCCTCACGGTGGAGGCGGTGTACCCCAGCGCCGCCGCAGGCAGCAAGCTGGGGCGCAGCTACGTCGAGCGCTACGCTCCAGTCGCCGAGCGACAGCTCCTGCTGGCCGGGGTGCGTCTCGCGGCCGTGCTCGAGGCCGCGTTGCGCTGAAGGTCGGCTCACCCTTCGGCGCGCTGCGCCATTTCCCAGCCGAGGGCGCTCATGTCGCTGACCCGCTGGCCCATCTCCGTCGCGTGGGTGCTCGCTGCCGTACCGTCGCGCACGCGTCCCATGATGCCCTGGGAGATCGCGGCGATGCGGAACAAGTTGTAGGCCATGTAGAAGTTCCAATGCTCGATCCGCTCGCGGTTGGTGCGCGCGCAGTACGCCGCCTTGTACTCGGCGAGCGAGGGAATGCCGAGGGCACGCAGATCGTGTCCTCTCAGACCGCCGAGGCGGTCCTTGTCGAGCTCCCACTGCATGCAGTGATAGCTGAAGTCGCCCAACGGGTGTCCGAGCGTGCCGAGCTCCCAATCGAGGATTGCGAGGACCCGCGGCTTCGTGGGATGGAGGATGGAGTTGTCGAGGCGGTAGTCGCCGTGGACGATGGTGGTCTCGTCGTCGGCGGGGATGTGCTCCGGCAGCCAGGCCATGAGGCGGTCCATGGCCTCGATCCGGCTGCCCTCGGAGGCCCGGTACTGCTTGGACCAACGGTGGATCTGGCGAGCGAAGTAGTTGCCGGGCTTGCCGTAGTCCTCGAGGCCGAGCGCCAGGTAGTCGACCGAATGCAGCTTGGCCAACGTCTCGTTCAGCGCGTCGTAGATGGCAGTCCGTTCGGCGGGGTCGGACTCGGGCAGGGTGTACTCCCAGAGCACTCGACCCTCGACGAACTCCATGACATAGAACCAGGTGCCGATCACAGAATCGTCGGTGCATAGACAGTACGTTCGCGGCACCGGCACGTCTGTGCGCCCGAGCGCGGTGATCACGCGGTACTCTCGGTCGACCGCGTGCGCCGACGGCAGGAGCTTTCCGGGCGGCTTGCGTCGCAGCACGTAACGCTGGCCCCCCGCTTCGAGCAGGTAGGTCGGGTTCGACTGTCCACCCTTGAACTGCTCGACCGACAGGTTGCCGCGGAACCCCTCGACATGGTTCTGGAGATATCGCTCCAGGGCGTTCACGTCGAAGCGCAAGCGCTCTGCGACCTCCTTGGTGCCCGAGAACTTCTCCTGGCGCTCACCCATCTTCTATCGGCCTCGGTCGCGATTTGGTCAAGGCTGCGGTCTCGTCAGAGGGCGGCATCTTACCCGCAGCGACTCGGCCTCGTTCCTTCGATATGCTCCGTCGCTGGCCTTCCCGCCGGCTGGGCGCTAGCTTCCGGTGGTAGGTTCGGAGCGCGGGGAGGTCTCTTCTTTGGGGGGGCGCGGCCTGATGGCCAACGTCGTGGGCGAGACCCGGGCAATGCGGGTCCTGCTGGTAGTGCGGTCGCCGGAGGAGGCGCGCCGGCTCGACCAGGTCCTCACCGACGGTCCTCAATCGCGCTTCGGCGTGCACTGGTCGTCGGGGTACCGCACTGCCCTCGACCTGCTCCGGCGAGAGAGCTACGACGTGGTGTTGGTCGAGGACGGGCTATCCGACGCGCTCGGGTCGCCTCTCGCCACTGTCTCGCTGCTGCAGCGAGTCGCCCCCGCGACGCCCCTGGTGTGGCTGATGGAGCGCGACGAGCCGGTGGTGGCTGCGCAACTCCTGCGCTGCGGAGTGCAGGACTGCCTGGTGCGTCGCGACCTCCAGGGTTCCGGTCTTGCCCGAGCGCTGGCCTACGCCATCGAGCGCAAGCGCGCAGAGGACGCCGTGCGTGCGAGCGAAGAGCGGTTCGCGCTCGCCGTGAAGGGGTCGAACGATGGGATCTGGGACTGGGACTTCCGAACCGGCCGCCTGGAGTGCTCCGGTCGTTTCAAGGCGATCGTGGCGTACGAGCCAGGGGCCGACTTCTCGGCCGTCACGTCGTGGCTTCGGCGGATCCACGCCGAGGACCGTTCCTCGTTTCGCAACCAGCTCGAGACGCATCTACGGGGCGAGACGGACCACCTCGAGCACGAGCATCGCCTCCAGGACAAGGACGGTCGGTATCGCTGGGTGCTGGTGCGAGGCGTGGCGTCGCGGGACGAGGATGGCCGTGCCTACCGCATGGCGGGCTCGCTCACCGACATAGGTCGTCGCAAGGCGGTCGAGGCGCAGCTGCAGCACGACGCGCTGCACGATTCGCTGACCGGTCTCGCGAACCGCGCGCTGCTCGTCGACCGTCTGGACCTGGCCCTCGCCCAGGCGAAGCGTGGAGGCTTCAGCTTTGCCATCCTCTTCCTCGACCTGGATCGCTTCAAGAACATCAACGACAGTCTGGGTCACAGCCTGGGCGACAAGCTCCTACAGGCGCTGGCGCACCGTCTCGATGCGCTGCTGCGTCCAGCCGATCGCATCGCGCGGATCGGCGGCGACGAGTTCGCGATCCTCGCGGACAACCTGCTGGATCCTTCGGATGCCACACGTATCGCGCTACGTGTGCTGGCCGAGGTGGCACTGCCGTTCGAGATCGGGGACCAGCAGGTCTTCACCACCGCCAGCGTCGGAATCACCATGCACCAGCCGAACTACGAACGGCCCAACGACATGCTGCGCGATGCCGACATCGCCATGTATCGGGCCAAGGCCCAGGGCGGGAACCGCTACCAGGTGTTCGATCCCGAGATGCACACGCGCGCTGTCGAGCTCCTGGAGCTCGAGACCGACCTGCGCGTCGCTTTCGATCGCGGCGAGTTGCGCCTGCACTACCAGCCGGTCGTCGACTGCACGACCGGCACCATCGAAGGCTTCGAGGCGCTGGTTCGGTGGCAGCACCCGCGCCGCGGCCTCTTGCTTCCCGAGCATTTCGTGCCACTGGCGGAGGAAACAGGACTGATCTACCGCATCGGTCGCTGGGTTCTCGCGGAGGGCTGCCAGCAGGCGGCCCTCTGGCAGCACCGCTTCCCGCGGGAACGACCGCTCTCGATCAGCGTCAACCTCTCGGGTAAGGAGCTGATCCAATCCGACCTGCTAGAGCTGGTAGAGAAGTGTCTCGAGCAATCCGGCCTGCGTCGTGGCACCTTGCTGTTGGAGATCACCGAGAGCGTGGTGGTGGACCACTCCGACATGGCGCTGCGGCGGCTTCAGGAGCTGCGCGACAGGTCGGTCAAGCTGCAGCTCGACGACTTCGGGACGGGCTACTGCTCGCTGAGCTACCTGCAGCGGATCCCCACCGACACGCTCAAGATCGACCGTTCCTTCGTGCGCGATATGGGGTCCCCGGGCAGTACGCCGGCGATCCTCGCTGCGATCGTCGGGCTGGCGCAGCGCTTGGGCATCGGGGTCCTGGCGGAAGGCGTGGAGACCTTCGAGCAGCTCGAGGCGCTGAGGCGGCTCGACTGTCGATATGCCCAGGGCTTCCTCTTCTCGGAGCCGGTCGCGGCGGAGGACGCCGAGTGCCTGCTGGAGCGCGGCCATCGGTACGAGACGAGCCAGGGCTCCGGGGTGATGGTCGGCCATTCGCTTCCGCTGCAGTGAGCCACAGGCGTTCCACCAGGGGCCGCAAGGAGAGGAAATGAAGCTCGGACTGCTCATCGGCTACTCCGGCAAGCGCGTGGCGCTGCCGCTCGATCTCGTCCAGCGCGCCGAGGAGCTCGGCTACGACTCGGCGTGGACCGCGGAGGCGTACGGCTCGGACGCGGTGACCCCGGCGGCTTGGACGCTCGCGCACACGCAGCGGATCAAAGTAGGAACGGCGATCATGCAGATCCCGGCGCGCACCCCGGCGTGCACCGCGATGACCGCGATGACGCTGAACCAGCTCTCGGGTGGGCGGTTCCTGCTGGGCATCGGCCCTTCGGGGCCGCAGGTCGTGGAAGGCTGGCACGGCGTCGCCTACGGCAAGCCGCTCACACGCGTGCGCGAATACGTGCTGGTGCTGCGCAAGATCCTCGCGCGGGAGGCGCCGGTCGAGTTCGAAGGCAAGGAGTACCAGCTCCCGTATCGGGGCGAGGGCGCCACGGGCTTGGGCAAGCCGCTAAAGAGCATTCTCGACGCCGACCCCGCCTTGCCGATCTACACCGCGGCGATCACGCCGAAGGGAGTCGAGGCCGCGGCCGAGGTCGCCGACGGGTTCTTCCCGGTGTGGATGAACCCGGAGCGCTACGACCTGTTCGAGGAGCCGATCCGCCGTGGCCTCGAGAGGGGCGAACGCAGCGCCGAGCGCTTCGAGGTCCTGCCCTTCGTGACGGTGGTGATGGGCAACGACGTCGATCAGTGCCGCCAGTTCGCCAAGGCCGGGCTGGCGCTCTACATCGGCGGTATGGGTGCGCGATCGAAGAACTTCTACAACGACTACGCTCGCCGTCTCGGCTACGAGGAGGCCGCGGACAAGATCCAGGACCTCTATCTCGGCGGCAAACAGGGTGAGGCCGCGTTCGCGGTCCCCGATCAGCTCGTCGACGACGTGTACCTGTGCGGGCCCAAGGAGCGCATCCTCGACCGGCTCGAGGCCTGGAAGGAAGCCGGCCGGAAGCGGCACGTCACCTCGATGCTGCTGGCGTGTCGGCAGCCGGACGCGCTGGAGGCGATCGCGGAGGCGGTGCTGTAGGTGCGCTAGGCTGGTTGAGTCGTCGCGGCGAACAACGAGGTGGCCGCGGGGAACAAACGAGGAGGGTAGGCGAATGGCCCTGAGCGTTTCCAGTACCGAGATGACGGCGCCGGCGCGACTCCTTTCGGTTTCTCGCTTATCCACCGCCTTGTTGGTGGCGCTGTTCGCTGGAGCGATCGTTCTCAGGGTCGTTGGAGTACTCGAGCCCAGCGCATCGCTCGACATCGGCTGGGCCGTTATCGGTACGACGCTGGTGACAGTTCTCCTCTTCCGCCTCGTCGGCCTTCAGCTCTCCGAGGCGGAGGACCGGCGCAGCGTACCGCCTACGAAGAGTCGGATCGCGATGTGGTTGGTTGCGGGGTCCGTCGGAGCGTTGGTGGGCGAGCAGGTCTTGGCGGCGGTTGGACGACTGCTTCTTCGTTGAGCTAGCAGTCCTTAGCCTAGGCCCGGCCGCACCAGCTCCGCGGCCGGTGCCTCTCGCTCGTACCGCCGCGCCGGCGTGTTGACGATCGGCACGACCGGAGGCGCGCCGTACGAGGCTTCGATGCGCTCGACGGGAGGCTCGCCGTAGAGCGTAGTGCGCTGGCGCGGCGGGCGGCCGGCGGCGCGAATGACCCCCTCGAGCTGCTCGGGCGGCATCTCCTGGCCGTGCGCGGCCCCGGCGGCGCGGGTGATCGACTCGTTCATCAGGGTGCCGCCGACGTCGTTGACGCCGGCGCGCAGGCAGGCGGCGACACCCTCGCCGCCGAGCTTGACCCACGAGGTTTGGATGTTGCGCACGACCGGATGGAGCGCGAGGCGTGCCACCGCGTGCATCAGTAGCGTCTCGCGGAAGGTCGGACCACGACGCGCCTTCCCTTTGAGGTAGACCGGCGCCTCCATGTGCACGAATGGCAGCGGCACCAGCTCGGTGAAGCCGCCGGTCCGCTCCTGCAGGACGCGCACGCGCAGCAAGTGCCGCGCCCAGTGGCGGGGGTGGTCGAGGTGGCCGAACATGATGGTTGCGGTCGATCGCAGGCCGACGCGGTGCGCGATCGCCATCACCTCGAGCCACTGGTCGGTCCGGATCTTGTCGGGGCAGAGCACGGCGCGGACCTCGTCGTCGAGGATCTCGGCGGCGGTCCCGGGCAGGGTGCCCAGACCGGCCTCGCGCAGGCGTCGCAGGTAGCTCTCGAGGCCGAGCCCCAGAGTCTGCGCGCCCTGCCACACCTCGAGCGGCGAGAAGGCGTGCACGTGGATGTCGGGAGCGGCCTCCTTTACCGTGCGCACGATCGAAAGGTAGGTCGCTCCGGTGTACTCGGGGTGGATGCCGCCCTGGAGGCAAACCTCCGTGGCTCCTCGCTGCCAGGCCTCCTCGGTGCGTCGCGCGATCTCCTCGAGGTCGAGGTCGTAGGGCTTGCCGCGCAGGTTCTCGGTCAGCTTGCCCTTCGAGAAGGCGCAGAACTGGCAGCGGAAGTAGCAGACGTTGGTGTAGTTGATGTTGCGGTTGACCACGTAGGTGACGTCGTCACCGCAGGTCTCCCGTCGCAGATCGTCAGCGGCGCGGCACACCGCGGCGAGCTCGGCGCCGCGCGTGACGAACAGCCGCCCAATCTCTGCCTCGGCAAGCACCCGACCTGCGCGCGCGCCGTCAAGGATGGCTTGCAGGTCGTCGCGCTGCCTTGGTGTCGATCGGGTCGATCGGCTCGGATTGGCCGATTCGTTCCAGACGGCATCGACCCGCATTGGCTCGGGGCTGGTGGAAAGCCACGCGAGGTCCCGGCGCGGCGGTTCCGCGAGCTCGCCGGGCGACCAGTCCTCGCGGTCCTGGGATCGCGGGTAGCCAAGGGAGTCGACTCGCCGCAGCACCGTGGTGCGCAGCGCCGGGTCGAGCCAGCGCTCCGGGTCGAGCGCGTACGACGGATAGATGGTGAGTCGGTCGACGAGCTGCTTGCCGGCGCCGGCAGTGGCCTCGCGCAGCCGCTCCAAGTGCGGCCACGGAGCCTCCGGATTCACGAAATCTGGCGTGACCGGTGAGACGCCGCCCCAGTCGTTGATCCCGGCGGAGACGAGCGTCTCGAGAGCACCCGGCGACAGGTTGGGCGGAGCCTGCACGCTCATCGCAGGCCCGAGGATCAGCCGTGCCACGGCGATCGTCCAGCGCAGGTCGTCGAGATCGGGCTCGGGATGCGCGGCCATCCGAGTGCCTGGCTTGGCGCGGAAGTTCTGCACGATGACTTCCTGGATGTGTCCATAGCGCTCGTGCAGCGCGCGCAGCGCGAGCAGCGCCTCGATGCGCTCACGGCGCGTCTCGCCGATGCCGATCAGGATGCCCGAGGTGAACGGCACGGCCGCCTCGCCGGCGAGCGCGATGGTCTCGAGGCGTCGCGCCGGCACCTTGTCGGGGCTGCCGTAGTGCGCCTCGCCCTTTTCGAGCAGCCGCTCCGACGCGCTCTCGAGCATGATTCCCATCGACGGCGCCACCGGTCGCAGCGCGCGCAGGTCGTCCGCGGTCAGCAAGCCGGGGTTGAGGTGCGGCAGGAGCCCGGTCTCGCGGTGGACCAGGTCCGCGACCTCGCGCAGGTAGGAGATCGTCGTGTCGTGACCGAGCGCCGCGAGTTGCTCGCGCGCGGCCTTGTAGCGCAGCTCGGGCTTGTCACCTATCGTGAACAGCGCCTCCTGGCAGCCGGCCTCGGCGCCCCGGCGCGCCGCTTCGAGCACCTGCTCTCGGGTCATGAACGCCGCCTCGCCCGGGCGAGGCGGCTGCGCGAACACGCAGTAGTGGCAGATGTCGCGGCAGAGCTGCGTCAGCGGCAAGAAGACCTTGCGCGAGTAGGAGACCAGGTCGCCCCAGCCGTGGTCGCGCAGGGAAGTGGCGGCTGCCGTGAGCGCGCCGACGTCCGTGCGGGCGGCGAGCTCGAGCGCCTCGGCGTCGGTCAGGCGTTCGCCCGCGTGGGCCCGGTCCACCAGGTCCGAACCAGCGGCAGTGTTGCGGTTGCGCGCTGGCGTGGAGCGAGACATGGCGGGTGGGGGGCGCAAGGCGAAGGTCGGGTCAGTGTACGCCACGGCCCACGGACGGCTCGCGGAGCGCTGTTCCGGTTCGTTCCAGCCACGCGCGTGTCGCGCGCGCGACGCCAGCGGCCGCGGTCTCGCTGGGCCGGACCAGC
>DATLFI010000298.1:0-6139 GCA_035524895.1 Thermoanaerobaculia bacterium
GGATTGAGCGCCTCATGCCACTCGACGATCCCCAGCGCCAGCGGCTCCACGTCGTCCTCCCCGATGGACTCGGTGAGGCATGCCATCAGAATGCCGCCGCCCACCGCGTGGACCTCTTTGCCGGTAATCGTCCTCGTCTCGATGGGCACGCAAAGGTCGATGCCGAGCTTGAGCACGAGCTCGTAGAGCACGTCCTGTCTGGTGCGACCCTGCTTCAGGTGCTCCACCGAGTTCAAGAGGGTCTGATCGAGGTTGTCGTGATCGGGGTCCCATTCATGAATGTTGGTGGAACTGAGCCTAAATACGCGAAACCCGCGATCACCCACGAACATTGGGTTCTCACACCCAACCTTTCGCGCGGCCCGTCGAAGGCGTTCCTTCGTCAGTTCCGCAATATTCCTGGGCTTGCCGAGTCTGTCGCAATACTCAGCCCCAGTTTCTTGATCCTTATTTCCGGTTACGAGCTCCTCGGGGAGCTGAACAAGAATGTAACGACGAGTGCCGCCATCAGCAGCATTATGTTCCATGACAGCATGGCCTGTCGTTCCTGAACCGGCAAAAAAATCCAACACAATGTCGGTTGGTGCCGTGGAAATAGCGAGAATTTCTTTCAAAAGGGCAACCGGCTTAGGGGTATCGAAGCATTTAACGCCGTCAAACAACCCCTTCACTTCGGCCGTGGCATTACGGGTGCTTCCGACATCCTCACAAAACCACATAGTTTCGGGCGGCTTCCCCGAGCTTTCGTCGGCATAGATCCGGTAGTAAGGAGTCCAGTTGTCACCCTGCTTCACCCATTCAATCCGCCGCGACTCCTCTTCCAACTTACGCTTACTCCAGCGCCAGGCCCCATCGCCTCCCCCTTCTAGCTTGGGATAGATTGAAATCCCATCAGGTGCCGGGATGGCGTAGTAAAGGTTGGGTCTTGCAGCGCGCGTTTCCCCTTGACCACCCATGGCACGAAGCGGCTTCAAGTAGTAGCGACGCCCTGTCTCGTCAAGCTTGCTAAAATGCTTTGGAATATTCTCGCTTTTGTATGAGCGGCGTCGGACCTCAAAGCGCTCCGCGTTTTTGGCGAAACAGACGATATAGTCGTGTTTTGTGGAGAAGTAATCCGCATCCATGCGGGGGCTATCGGCGCGTTCCCAGCATATGCAAGCTAGGAAGTTTTCCGGGCCGAAGAGTTCACTGGTCAAGTGTCGTAAATTGTCCACTTCATGGTCATCGATGCTAACAAAGATTACGCCATCGGAACTCAAAAGATTGCGGGCAAGCCTAATTCTCGGATACATCATGTTCAGCCAGTCGGTGTGAAAACGTCCACTAGCTTCGGTGTTGCTGCTGATCTTGGCTTCTCCATTTAACTGCCCGGTCAGCTCCAGGTAGTTCCGGATGTTGTCCTGAAAGTTGTCCGGATACACGAAGTCCTTCCCGGTGTTGTACGGCGGATCGATGTAGATGAGCTTCACCTTCCCCGCGTAGCTCTTCTGGAGGAGCTTCAGCACCTCCAGGTTGTCCCCTTCGATCATCAGGTTTTGCGTGGTCTCCCAGTCCACGCTCTCCTCTGGGCAGGGTCTGAGTGTTCCGGTGGACGGCGTGAGAGCGAGCTCCCGGGCCCGGCGCTTGCCGTGCCAGTTGAGGCCGTACTTCTCCTCCCGCTCGTCCACCACGCCGCCCAGGAGCTGCTTCAGGACCTCGAAGTCGAGCTGCCCCTCGGTGAACGCCTCGGGGAACAGCTCCTGCAGCCGCTCGACGTTCTCCGCCAACACGTCGGGGGAGCGGGTGATGGGATCTTCAGCCGTGATCTTCCGCATGTTCATGGTGTCCTTAATATCCTTCACTTTGGCGTTGGCCTGTTGCGTCAGAGCCTCTCCTTCGCCAGCGAGAGATCCTTCTCCAGGCGCTGGACCTCGAGGTTCAGGTCCACCCGGCGCGCCATCTGCCGCTCCTTGGCGGCCACGGCACGAAGCCGGGCGATCTCCGCGCTCAGCCGAGCGTGCTCTCTGACGGCCTCCTGCCGACCGGCGGCCTCCTCGGTTGAAGCGGGTACGGCGAAGGCGCCGGTCACCCCCGCCGCCTGGAAGGCCACCATGGCAGCCATCCATCCCTGGTAGAGCGCCCGCAGGTCGCTCCGGGGCTGGCGGGCGAGGCGCAGCGCTTCGCAGAATGCCTTCCCTATGTCGTCCGTCTTCCCCGGCGGAAGCTCGACCGAGACCAACTCGCCGTCGAGCACCGTCGCGCCCTCTTCCCCCTTCGACCACCGCTTGTGGGCCAGAGAGAGCGCCACAACCCCCCGGGGCCCGGTGACCGCCAGGAACACTGGGTAGGGTATCGCGCGGTGGATCAGCTCGGCCAGCCTACCGGCCTTCGCCCCGCCGCGGAGCTCCGCGCTCAACACCGCGATCTCCAGGTACTCCCGATCCTCGGCCCGAAAGGGCGGGACGCCGATGGTGGTGGGCTTGAGGACTGCCAACCACCGGACCTCCTCGATGCCGTCCTGGATCCGGCGCCTGTCGGCGGCCGTGGGCGCGCCATGCTCCACCAGCAGGGTCTTGGGCACCCGCCGGTCCACCCGTGCCTCTACGGGGAGGTCCAGCGCCGCGATCAGGTCGGCCGCAGTCATGCCGCGGCCTCTGGCAGCACGACCAGGAACGCCACGACCTCGAAGTCGTCCATGCCCGCGAACTCCCCCGCAAGGGCGTGGGTCCCGCCGGGGGAGAAGAGGCTAGCGACCGCCCGTTCCTCGGTCTTTCCCACGATGGAGGAGGCGGCGGCCGCGAGGAGGCGCCGGGCGTGCCCCATTTCCGCACCCCGCTTCGTCGCCTTGTCGAAGCGGGCGCACGCGGCGGCGTCGAAAAGGTCGCGGCCCACGCAGAGGCGCTTCAGGCGGTCGAGGATCAGCTTCGCCTGCGGGAAGGGCAGGAGGACGCTGCCGTCGTCCCCCACGTGGACGAGGTAGTGCGGCGCCAGGGGATAGCCCGGCTCGAAGGCGCGCTCGGCTGCAGCGCCCTCGGCCCGCAGGCAGAAGATCATCCCCGGGGGCATGTCCGCTTCTGTACTGGTGGTCACGGCGAAGGTGCCGAGAGGCAGGCTCTCCAGTACGCCTGGATGGGCCTTGATGAACTCGGCCAAGTCGATGCGGAAATCGGTGAGGGTGAGGTCGGCGATGGAAATCCCGGTGGAGAGATCCTCGAGGTCGATCACCGCGTCCTGCAGCTTGAGGAGCTGCTTCCGCCGGTACTCGAGGTCGTTCATCGGGTTGCCGGACTCCTGCTCGATCAGATTCTCCTCGCCGGTGGCGGAGATATCCAGGAGCACCATGCGCCCGCTCACCCGCTGCTCCAGGTTGATGTACTCCTCGAGCTCCATGTTCGGCCAGAAGTTGACGAGCTGGATGCTCTCGTTGGGCGAGCCCAGGCGGTCGATGCGGCCGAAGCGCTGGATGATCCGCACCGGGTTCCAGTGGATGTCGTAGTTGACGAGCCAGTCGCAGTCCTGGAGGTTTTGGCCCTCGGAGATGCAGTCCGTAGCGATGAGGAGATCCAGCTCGCCCTCGTCAGCAAGATCCTCCGGGCGCTCCTTGGAGCGAGGGGAGAAGGAGGTGAGGATGGAGGCCAGATCCCTCCGTAGCCCTCGAAGAGTCGTCTGGTTGGTTCCCGAGCCGGTGACCAGGGCGGACTCGACGCCGTGGCGCTCCCTTGCCCACGGCGCGAGCTGGTCGTAGAGGTAGCGGGCGGTGTCGGCGAAGGCGGTGAAGACGAGCACCTTCCGGTTGCCCGAATTGATCGGGTTCTGGTGCTTGTGCTCGATCACGGCGCGCAGCTCGGCGAGCTTGGCGTCCCGGGCGGGATCCACGTCCCGGGCCGCGGCAAGGAGCGTGGCCAGCCGGTTCCGGTCCTCCACGAGGTCCTGCTTCCACCGGACCAGATCCACATCCTTGAGGAGGACCTTGACCTTCCGGCCCACCAAGAGGCTCTCGAAAGCCGGGTCGTCGAAGTCCACGTCTTCGATCTCGATCTCCTCGACCTCGTCGGCCTGGGCCTCGATCCGTTTCAGGGTGGCCTCCACGTCCCGGAGCTGGCGCTCGATGGTGAGGGCGAAGGCCGGCACCGAGCTCTCCATGCGCTTGAGGACATTCACCCGCAGGAGGTGGATCAGGCTCTCCTCTCGGTCTACCTGGCGGAAGAAGCCGGTGCCGCCCTTCACTTCGGTGCTATACAGGCGGTCGTAAGCCTCCTTCCTGTGGGGCAGGACGTAGCGCAAGGGAGCGTAGACCGCGAGGTTCAGGCGGCGGATCTCCAGGTTGATCTGAGCGATGGGCGGGAAGGCGCCGGCGCGGTCCACGTCCGCCTTGATGTTGATGGGCTTGAGCCGGTCCGGGAACTCTCCGGTCTCCGCAAGTCCGTAGTACTTCTCGATGTGCTTCCGGGAGCGGGCGATGGTGAGCAGGTCCAGCAGAGTGAAGTAGTCGAAGCCCAGCATCTCGATGAGACGGGTGGGCATGCGCTGGGCCTCTTCGAGCTCCAGCCACCGGTTGAACTGCTTCTGTGCGAGACGGGTCGTGGCGTCGATGCTGCTGATGCCGTGGTCGAGGAGCGCCGTGTCGTCACCCTCGGTAGCGAAGGCGATCTGGTTCCGCAGGTCCGCCATGCGGTTGTTGACGGGGGTGGCCGAGAGCATCAGGACTCGCGTCTTGACACCCTCGCGAATAATCCTCCGCATCAGGCGGTCGTACCGGGTCTCGCCGCCCTTCTGAGGTGTCCGCTTATTCCGGAAGTTGTGGGACTCGTCAATCACCACGAGGTCGTAGTTGCCCCAGTTGACGTGCGCCAGGTCGATGTCGCCGGAATGACCGCCGTCGCGAGAGAGGTCGGTATGGTTCAGGACGTCGTAGTTGAATCGATCGGGAGCGAGGAAGTTCCGGCGGTCGTTCGCGCGGTAGAGGGTCCAGTTATCCCGGAGGCGCTTCGGGCACAGGACCAGCACACGGTCGTTCCGCAGCTCGTGGTACTTGATGATGGCGAGGGCCTCGAAAGTCTTCCCGAGGCCTACACTGTCGGCGATGATGCAGCCGCCGTAGCGGTTCAGCTTGTCGATCGCACCGATGACGCCGTCTCGCTGGAACTTGTAGAGCTTCCGCCACACGATCGTGTTGCGGATGCCGGTCGCAGGATTGACGATCTGGTCCTCGTCGAGCTCGTCTCCCGGGCGGTGGAAAAGGTGGTGGAGGACGAGCGCGTAGACGAGGAGAGGAGCGCGGTAGTCGGCGAGACTCTCGAGCGCGGCCTTCAGCGTGGCCTTGGCGATTGGGTCGTCCGGGAGGCTCGCCCACTGGGCATCGAACCACTGGGCCAGGAGAGCCGCCTCTTCCGGCGTGTCCGAAGCCTGGATCAGGCTCAGTGGGTTCGCCGGCGTCAGGCCGAGGCCTTCGGTGCTCAAGGCCAGCGATCCCAGCACGGTCCTCCGGGGTCGGCCCTCCGCATCGCGAAGCACCAAGGCACCCTGGGGAATGCTCCCAGGCACCCGTCTCACCTCGCCCTTCGAATCGAGCCAATCGGCGAGCCGCCTCGCCAACCAGTGAGCCTGCAATTGGTTCCGCGCCCCGCGGTCCGCCTCCGAGCCAAGGAGCCCAAGGTCCGCCCCCGCGTCGGGCAGGACAAGGCGGCAGGTGCCCAGGCCCTCGAGATCTGGGAGCAGCTCGGCGGCGGCGAAAAGCGAAAGTGAAGGTGTTACGACTTCGAGGCACCGACCGGGATCGAGCTCAGGCCGAACCAGATCGATAACTCGGTCAGCTCCTGTGTTTCTAACCAGCCTCATCGGTGAACCAGAACAAGGCCCAAGGGTGCCCGTCGCGAGCAATCTGGAGGGGGAATGTTGGAGGCTCTCACTACCGCCATTCCTGGTAGTCTCGTCAGCAGCTCTCTCTCTGTCGGGTGAATATACCGCGCACCTGCGGAAAAGGTCGCTCGCCACGGGAAATCCAGTGCCCGACCCAGCCATCCGCCGCGCCGCCTTCGAGTGGCTCACCCTCCAGGTGGAGGTCCATGGCGACGTCCTGCCGTGGGGCGTGCTGGTGCGGGGGTTCGAGCACCGCGGCGAGCGGGTCCCGCTCGTGAGCATGCAGGGGATCTTCAAGCCG
>DATLFI010000299.1:0-13541 GCA_035524895.1 Thermoanaerobaculia bacterium
GAGTGGGCGACCGACTACCGCGCCGTGCGCGAGTCCTACGCTGTGGCCGATCGGCTGGGCGAGCTCTTTGCTCCCGGCAGTCTCGAGCGCGCGGTGTTCGCCAACCACCAGGATCTCGACTTCGAAGGGCTGCGAGCTCGACTGCTCTCCAGCTCCTACCTGCCCGGCTCGGGTCAGCCGCGGTCGGACGAGATGCAAGCGGCAGCCGAGCGGCTTTTCGCCGACCACGAGTCGGGTGGGTTGGTGCGCATCGAGTACGACTGCACTCTCTATCTCGGCGGGCTCTGACCTGGCGTGAGGGCGGGATCGGCGCGCGCCTTGCAAGCAACTGTGTTCGGCAGGCGACTGTCGCGGACCCGCAATGGACGCACACATGCACAGACTCCGGATTTGTCGGTTCGGCCTACGGGCGTTGGTCTTCGTGCCGGCGTGTCTCCTGTTGCTCGGGCTGGCGGGGTGCGCCACGATCGAGAACCTGGTTCGGCTGCGCGAGGTGCAGTTCTTCCTCGATCGGGTCAGTGGCGCCCGGCTCGCCGGCGTCGACCTGGAGCGCATCGAGAGCTCGCGCGACATTTCGACCGGGGACGTGCTGCGGATTGCCGACGCGATCCGGCGTGGCACGGTCCCGTTCGAGCTGGTGCTCCACGTCGGCGCCGACAATCCCGGCGACAACTCGGTGGAAGTCGAGCGCGTGCAGCTCGACTGGACGCTCTACCTCGACCAGCGCGAGACGGTGAGCGGAGTGTTCGACCGCGCGCTCGAGATCGCACCCGGTGGTCGCAACGACCTGCCGATCGACATCCAGCTCGACCTCTACCGTTTCTTCCGCGAGGACGCCCGCGATCTGCTCGAGCTCGCCCGGGAGCTGGCCGGCGGCGGCGACGCCGCGACGTCGCGCCTGAGCCTGCGCGCGTGACCCACGGTATGGACGCCGCTCGGTCCGATCCGCTACCCCGGCGAGATCACCATCGCCCAGCGCTGACACCGCATGGTTGCAGGGGTGGCCGCCGCTGGCCGCCCGCTCGCCGGCGCCGCGCGCCAGCGGCCGCGCTACGATCACGGGCGCCATGGCAGAGCCCAAGAGACGGCACCGCTTCGAGTTCGCCGTGATGCGCGTGATGGCGGTCCTGCTCTCTCGTTCGCCGTACTGGCTGGCCTTGCTGCTTGGCTTCGTGCTGGCCATCTTCGGGCACTACGTGATGCGCTACCGCGTGCAGCAGGCTCGCGAACGGATCCGGCAGGTCTTTCCGGAATACCCCTCCAGGCAAGTCCGTCGCATCGCCTGGCTGGCGTGGCGCAATTTCATCTTCAACGTCGTCGACATGTTCCGGCTCGAGGACGTCGATGCGCGCTGGATCGAGAGCCGCGTGGTTGGAGCCGCTGCTGCCCGCGAGCACGTTCTGGCACACTGTGCCACCGGCCAGGGAGCGATCATCGCCTCCCCGCACATGGGCGCGGGCGAGCTGGCGGCGGTCGTCATGCAGCGTTTCGGCGTGCCGGTCTTCCTGATCACGGGGAGGCAGTCGAACGCCCTCGTCGACGAGCGCTTGAACGAGATGCGGGCCTCCACGGGCATTCCCGTCGTGCAGAAGGGCTCTGCCTTGCTCAAGTCCGTGATCCGGCGCCTCAAGGGCGGCGAGGTGCTCGCATTCCTCGCGGATCTGCGCGTCGAAGGCGGCATCGTGGTGGATTTCCTCGGCGCGAAGGCGAGCGTCGCCCCGGGCATGGCGCTGTTCGCCAATCAGACGCAGGTGCCCATCCTGCCGCTGATCATCACCAGGCGAGGCTGGGGTCGTCATCACCTGGTCTTCCACCCTGCGGTGGTGCCGGATGCCGATGCACCCAAGGTCGAGGATCGGCGACGCATGACGCAGCAGGTCTTCGACATCATGGATCGGGCCGTTCGCGAGATGCCGGAACAGTGGTTCTGGTTCAACAAGAGCTGGATCCTCGATCCCTTTCCGGAAGCTCGACTGGAGCATCGCGCAGCGAAGGGCCCGGCGACCGAAGTGGAGGGCTGAAGTTGCGTCACCCCTTGGTCAGCGCCAAGACGGTGTTGATCACCGGCTGCTCCTCGGGCATCGGCCTGGCGAGCGCGCACTACCTCCAGGCGCGCGGCTGGCAGGTTTTGCCGACGGCACGCCGTGGCGAAGATCTCGAGAAGCTGAGATCCCATGGGTTCGACCCGATCTCCCTGGACCTCGTGGATGCGCGATCGGTCGCCGAGGCCGCCAGGATCGCGCTCGAGCACGGCGGTGGGAAACTGGGCGGGCTGGTCAACAATGCCGGCTACGCCCAGTTCGGGGCCGTCGAAGACCTGAGCCGTGAAGCGTTGCGGCGCCAGTTCGAGACGAACGTTCTCGGGATGCAGGAGCTGACCAACCTGCTGATCCCGGCCTTCCGGGAGCAGGGATTCGGACGCATCGTCAACGTCAGCTCCGTCTACGGTCGCATCTCGGCGCCGCTGGTCGGAGCCTATTGCGCCTCCAAGTACGCGATGGAGGCGCTCTCGGATGCGATGAGGATCGAGCTCAGAGGGTCGGGGGTGGCGCTCTCGATCGTCGAGCCAGGGCCAATCGTCACGGAGTTCCGGCGCAACGCCGCGAACCAGTCCTCAGATCATCTGGATCTCGAGGGGGGAGGGCGTTTCGGAAGGAGGTATGCGAAGTCGTTTCGGCGTGCGCAGGAAAGCAGCGACAAGCCGAAGCCGTTCAGCGCGCCGCCCGAGGCGGTGGCACGTCGCATCCTGCATGCCTTGACCTCGAAGCGGCCCAGGCGTCGCTACTGCGTCACCCTGCCGGCCTACGCCGTCGCCGCGATGCGTCGTGTCGCGCCCGACGCCCTCCTCGACGCCTTGCTCGCCAAGAGCGCGCGGCCCTGACGCCGCATGGCGAGGAAGTCCCTTGAAGAGTGCTGTGAGAAGCCACCCCTCCCAACCGTGGGCTCGGCGCGAGTGGCTGGTATTCGTGTGCTGGTAGGGTGTTTCCCCACAAAGTGTTCAGCACGAGAAGGTGGTGTCGCGCGGTGGCGGTCGACCGTCTCGGAGAGCAACGAATGCGAACGTCGATCGGAGTCCTCGTCGCGTGCCTCGTGGCTGCACTGCCCGCGGCGGCGACACCCCCCTGGGCCGATCAGGTGACCATCCACCGCGATACCTGGGGCGTGCCCCACATCGACGGCGAGACCGACGCGGCTGTTGCGTTCGGGTCGGCGTGGGCGCAGTGCGAGGACCACTTCTTCCAGCTCGAGGACAGCTACGTGCAGGCGATCGGCCGCTACGCCGAGCTGGTCGGGGAGAAGGGGCTGCGCAGCGATCTCGAGGTGGCAGCCTTCGAGTTGGTGTCGACGTCGCAGCGCGACCTGCCGAAGCTGCCGGAGGAGATCCAGAGGATCGCGACAGCGTTCGCCGCCGGTTACAACTTCTTCCTGGAGCGCCACCCGCAGGTGAGGCCGCGGCTGCTCGAGCGCATGGAGCCCTGGCACGTGCTCGCGTTCGAGCGCTTCATGATCCTGGGGCGCCTGCTCGGATCAGCCCACGCGCCGCGCCGCGAGCTCTCCGAGCTCGCGCTCGAGGAGGCAGCGTCACTGGGCTCGAACCAGTGGGCGGTCGGTCCGTCGAAGACCCGCGACGGCACGACGATGCTGTTCATCAACCCGCACCAACCCTGGTACGGCTCGGGGATGTTCACCGAGATGCACGTGCGGAGCCGCGAGGGTTGGAACTTCTCGGGCACGATGTATCCCGGCGGTCCGTTCCCTACCGCAGGCTTCAACGAGCGTCTGGGCTGGGCCTACACGGTCAACGAGGCCGACATCGCCGACCTCTACCGGCTCACCTTCGACCATCCCTCGGACCCGCTGTTGTACCGCTACGGCACCGGGTACCGGAAGGCGCGCGAATGGAAGACGACGCTCCGAGTCAGAGTCGGCGAGCGGGTCGAGGAGCGGCCGGTGACGTTGCGCGCCAGCCACCACGGCCCGGTGATCGCGCGCGAGGACGAGGTGCACTTCCTGGCCGCGCGCGTGCCCAAGCTGTACGAGGGAAGCCGCATGGTGCAGGCGCTGGCCCAGACCAAGGCGCGCACCTTCGAGGAGTGGTACCGCGCCGCCTCGATGCTCCAGCTCCAGACCTTCAACACCATGTACGCCGACTCCGATGGCAACATCTTCTACCTCTACAACGGCACGGTGCCCCGGCGCGACCCCGATCCAGCGATCGACTGGACGCGGCCGGTCGACGGCGCCGACCCGCGCTTCGAGTGGGACGACTTCCACGCACTCGAGGAGCTGCCGCAGATCCTCAACCCACGCACCGGCTACTTGCAGAACTGCAACTCGACGCCGTTCACCACCACCGACGACGACAACCCCTCGCTGCTCGACTTCCCCTCCTACATGGTCGAAGACAAGCACGACGACAAGCGGCGGGCGAAGATGTCGCGCCTGCTCTTGCGCGAGGCGAACGGTCTCACCTTCGAGCGGTGGCAGGCACTGGCCTACGA
Source organism: Thermoanaerobaculia bacterium (assembly GCA_035524895.1). Classification (GTDB taxonomy): domain Bacteria; phylum Acidobacteriota; class Thermoanaerobaculia; order Multivoradales; family Multivoraceae; genus DATLFI01. The sequence goes on from DATLFI010000299.1 coordinate 4,503, forward strand.
CACCACGCTCTACTGGCCGTTGACCGAGATCCCGCGCTACGCGCGTCACCTCGAGTCGCTCGCGCTCTCGCACCCCGAGCTGCACGGTAGGGTCCTGCCGTACTTCCGGCACCTCCAGGACTGGGACTTCCGCAGCACCATCGAGTCGACGCAGACCACGCTCGCAGTCGAGTGGTACGAGCAGCTCTACGGTCGTGGCTACCCGGTCGAGACCCTGAAGCCCGAGTACGTGTCGGCCGTCCCGGCACGCTTCGAAGCTCTGGCTGTCGCGGCCGAACGCCTGCGTGCGCTCTACGGCGACTGGAAGGTGCCGTACGGGTCGGTGCACCGCCTGCAGCGGCACGCCATGCAGACCGATCGCGACACGGTGCCCTTCGACGACCGACAGCACAGCCTGCCGCTTGCCGGGGTGCGCGGGCCGCTCGGCGTGGGCTTCACCGTGTACCACACACCGCCCACCCACGACCCGCATCGGAAGCTGCAGTACGCCACCACGGGTGCGTCGTACATGGCGGTGATCGAGTTCGGGAAGACCAAGGTCAAGGCCGCGAGCTACCTCCACTACGGTCAGAGCCACGACCCCGCGTCGCCCCACTTCTTCGACCAGGCGAAGCTGCTCTCGGAGCGCCGCTTCAAGCCGGCCTGGCTCGACTGGGACGACGTGGTCGCGAACACCGCGCGTGCCTATCGGCCGGGAGCCGTGGGTGAGACCGGCGCGGGCTCACGCACGAGCGCGCAGCCGTAGCGTCGTTTCCCAGGGGTCGCGGGTGACGACTTCCGGGGCGGCGCCATCGATGAGCTCCGCGGAGTATCCCGCGCCCGTCAGGCTTTCCGTCGCAGCTTGGAGGCTCGCCGCGTCGGGCAGGTCCAGCGTCCATTCGAGCAGCCGCGCCGCGTCGTCAGCGGGGGGACGTGCAGTCGGCCCGGCCCAGACGTTCGCTCCGAGGTGGTGGTGGTAGCCGCCGGCGGCGAGAAACAGCGCGCCCGGGTACGACCACACCGTGCGGTCGAAGCCGAGCGCTTCGGAATAGAACCTCGATGCGGCGGCGAGATCGCCCACGTGCAGGTGGAGGTGCCCCATGACCGAGCCGTCCGGGATCCCGGTCCAGGGCGTGCCCCCCGCCTCACGCACCAGGCCTTCGAGGTCCAATGGGTCGGTCGTCATCATGAGCTCGCGACCTTTGCGGCGCCAGGCCTCGCGCGGCCGGTCGGCATAGACCTCGATGCCGAGGCCGTCCGGATCGGTCAGGTAGAAGGCCTCGCTCACCAGGTGATCGCCTTGGCCCGCGGGGATGCCGAGCTCGCCGAGATGCAGGACGAAGCGTGCGAGCGAAGGGCGATCGGGCAGAAGGATCGCGAAGTGGAAGAGACCGAGCCGGCCTTGGTGGGGCGATCGCTTCGCGCCGCGCAGCTCGCGCAGCTCGACCAGCGGGGTCGCATCGTCGCCGGCGGGCCCGCGCGCGCCGAGCATCGCGCTCTCGCCGTCGCGCGCCCGCGCGAGCAGGCCGAGCGTCCCCTGGTAGTAGTCGAGCGATCGCTCGAGGTCCGCCACCTGAAGCCGCACCAGACCGGGCGCGGTTCCGGGAGGCAGCCGGAAGCCGGTAGGTGCCTCTCCGTAGGTGCCCGGCGTCGCGGGTAACGGCGCCGACGCGTCGGCGAAGATTCCTCGCGTCGTCACGTCCAAGGTGCGTCCTCCGTCAGGACCGGATCGTCCGCCACGGTCCACCGATCGGGTCGAACGGCTCTGGCGATACATGGCGGCATCGGACGATCCTAGCTGCCGCCGTGCCTAGACTCTCTCGAGAAGCGGGCCTGTCATGTCCCAGGTAGACTGGTTGGGCCAAGGGTTGGGGGCTGCGTAAGAGAGATCAGCGATGACGAAATCGGCGACCAAGGGCCAGCCTCGAGAGCGCTACCAGGCGATGTCCGCCGACCTGGATGAGCTGCTCACGACGGGGCTAGACGACGTCGCGGCGATGGCCACGTTCACCGCCGTGGTGCACCAGGGTCTCGAGAAGGCGAGCTGGACCGGGTTCTACCGTGTCGTGGCGCCCGGTCTCCTGCGTATCGGTCCCTACCAGGGTCCAGTGGGATGCCTGGAGATCCCTTTCGATCGCGGTGTGTGCGGGGCTGCCGCACGAGAGCGCCGGTCGCAGCTCGTGGACGATGTGCATCGCTTCCCGGACCACATCGCCTGCGATCCAGCGTCCCGCTCCGAGGTGGTGGTTCCAGTGCTCGACGCGGTGGGTGAGCTGGTCGCCGTGCTCGACGTCGACTCGCACGAGCTCGCGGCGTTCGACGACGTCGATGTAGAAGAGCTCGAAGGCCTGGTCGCGAAGCTCGCGCCGTTCTTCGGCTCCGCGCGCATCTTCGAGAAGACCTTGTAGATGTCGACACGCGTCAAGGGCGCCGCTCTCCTGGCCCGGAGCGCATTCGTGCGGTCCGAGCTCGGCGACGACACGTGGCTCGATCCCGCCCTCCGCGACGAGCTGCGGCGCTTCCTGGGGTCGCAGGTCGCTGTGTGGCGAGCGGCGCAGCCCGGCGCGAGCGCCGCTCACCGTTGAGAACCCGGCCTTCGTCCCGGCACGCGGCGCTCCTCGTATGACGACCGACCGCGCGGGGCGGCCCGCTCCGCGGCTTTGGCTGGGCGTCGCGGCGGCCTTCCTGGCGCTCCTGTGCTGGGCGTTCCCCGGCGTGCTCGGTCGCGGGCTAGACCTGCCGCCGTTCGTGCTGGTCGCCTACCGGATGTGGCTCGGGGTAGTGCTGGCCGTGGCCGGCCTGCGCTGGAGCGGCGGCAGGCTGTCGTGGCGCCTGCTCCGGATCTGCGCGTTCGCCGGCGTCTGCTTCGGCATCGACCTGTTGTCCTTCTTCACCGCCATCAAGCTGACGACCGTCGCCAACGCCACCGTGATCGGCTCGCTGCAACCGCTGCTGCTGGTGTTCGCGGCGCCGCTGCTCTTTCGCGAACGGGTGCGGCCCGTGGACCTCGCTGCGGCGCTGGTCGCCATCGGTGGCGTGGCGCTCGTGGTCCTCGGGTCGCAAGCGCAGCCGAGCTGGAACCTGCGCGGCGATCTTTGGGCGGTTGTCACGCTGGTCTCCTGGACCGGCTACTTCATCGCCTGCAAGCGAGCGCGGGAACACCTGAGCTCGACCGAGCTGACCGCGGGTGCCTCGGTCGTCGCCTTGCTGTTGGTCACGCCGGTCGCGCTGGTGGCTGAGTCGCCGCTGCCGTGGCCCACGCCGGTGCAATGGAGCGGGTTGATCGCAATCGCGGTGCTCGGCTGGAGCGGCCACCTGCTGATGAATTGGGCGTTGGGACAGATCCCGCTGTGGATCTCCGGCACCACGTCGCTCGCCAGCCCCGCGCTCACCACGCTCTTGGCAGCGATCGTCCTGGCGGAGCCGGTGGGCGCCGTGCAGTGGCTCGGCATGGGTGTGGTCTTCGTGGCGCTGACCGCCGCGACCCTGCGGGCGCCGCAGGTTGCCGAGATTGGCTCGCCGGTCGACCCGGTGCCACCGCTAGCGGTGCTCGCGCAAGACGACCGAGAGCTTCGGGAGCAGGAGGTCTCGAGGTCTCGACAACCGCCGCCCTAGCAGTCGTCCATGCGCCGCCCATGGACGACTGCTAGCTGCGTCAACCGGACCGGCCGGCGGGCGACCGAAACACCAGCACCTCCTGGGCGAGCGTGACGTCCATCGCCTCGAGCTGCGCGATCCGTTCGCGCTGGCGAGCGCGCGCGCCGCGGTAGGTCGACGCCAGCACGTCCGCCAGCGCCGCGCGGTCGAGCCGTACGACTTGCGCGATCCGCTCGCGGCGCTCGAGCGCGAGCGACGGGGAGAGAAGCTCGACCGTTCGGGCGCCACGGTCGCGTGCGACGGCCGTGCCGAGCACTGCCGCCCGTAGCTCGACCAGGTCGTCCTCGGCGGGAACGACCACCAACAGCCTGCCGCCCGGCGCGAGCACGCGCTCGAGCTCGGCGACGGGGAACCGCGCCGTGATCGTCGTCACTGCGTGGAACGAGGCTTCGTGGTAGGGCAGGAATCGATCGGCGTTGGCCACCACCCAATGGCAGTCGCGATGGCGCCGCGCTGCCAGCTCGATCGCAGGGACCGAGATGTCGACGCCGTGTCCCTCGACGCCGTAGGCGCGTCGGAACGCAGCTAGGTGGTGCCCTTCGCCACAGCCGACGTCGAGGAGCGCGTCGCCATCGCGCAGGGGCAACGCACCGAGGATCCGCTCGACCAGCGGCGCGGCGAAACCGCGGTCGAGGAACCTGCGCCGTGCCGCTACCGCCTCAGGGTTGTCACCGGGCGAGCGCGAGCGGCGGTCTTGGGGCTGCAGCAGGTTCACGTAGCCGCTGCGCGCGACGTCGAACGCATGCCCGGTCGGGCAGACCAGCCGCCGCCCGACGACACGTAGCGGCTGGCGGCATCCGCGGACGGTGCACAGCAGCGGCGGTCCGCTGTTCCACGGCACGGGCGACTCACGAGCGGTTCGCGTGACGGTGCCTCCGCTCGGATCGTCCGCTAGCGATGGTGGCGCAAGAGGCGAGCCACGCCGTGACTCGTACGACTCGGGCCACCCCGGCGGCATGGGCTCGAGGGTGTCCTACGGGGTGCTTGGCGGACGTGATACGAGTCACCAAGGCTATTCTGCCCCAGTGCGGCGTGTCGCTACGCCTGGAACTGGGGTGCTGGCGGAACTTGGTTCGGCACCGGTGACATGCTGCCCGCGCCATGAAGCCCAAGCACGTCAGCATTCGGATCGAGCAGTGCCTGACGCTCGCGCGAGCCTCGAACTGCCCGCGTCGAAAGTTCGGCGCGCTTTTGCTCGACCCGGAGCGCAATGTGGTGCTGATGGACGGCTACAACGGCGGTCCGCGCGGCGGCGGCGAGCTATGTGGTGGGGAGACCTGCCTGCGCGACGAGCTGGCCGTACCTTCGGGCGAGCGGATGGAGATCGGCTGCCACCACGCCGAGATGAACGTGGTCTGCAACTGCGCGGCATCCGGCGTTCCGACCAAGGGTGCCTGGATGCTGGTGACCGGAGAACCTTGCGTGCTGTGCGCCAAGCTCATCCACCACGCCGGGATCACCAAGGTGATCGTGGTCGGCGGCGGCTATGCCGGGGCCAATGGCGTGGTCTACCTGCGCCAGCACGGCGTCGAGGTAGAGAGCGTCGAGGGACCGCAGGACCCGAGACTGAGCGAGATCCCGTGACCGACTGAGCGCCTCCGGCTGGCCCATCGTCTCGAGCCGTCTTGCACTAGAGCTTGCACGGAGCTTGCACAGATCATCTCGACGCGATCGTACGTCGACTCATCAATCACACAGAGGAGAAGTGTTCATGGCTGCAGTGCAGACGAGCAAGTACAAGGCCACGAAGGTCGGCGACAGGAAGGCTGGTGCCGACCGTGCGCCTTCGAGGAAGGGTGAGCGCAAGGTTTACAAGAGCATCACCGTCACCGCCGCTTCCCCGGAGAGTTACTCGGACGCCGTCCGTGTCGCCATCGACAAGGCACGGGAGACCGTCAGACGCCTCGCCTGGTGGGAGGTGATCGACCAACGCGGCCGACTCGACCCGGACAGCAGCGAGATCACCGAGTTCCAGTTGACACTGGCGATTCACTTCGAGGTCGAGTAGCGCGTCGCCGTGGCCCTGGACCGAGGGGACGACGGGGGCACCGCTACAGAGCGAACACCCAGATCGCGGCACCGCCCTTCGCGGGCGCGGGTGGCAGGCTTCCCTGCTCGGGGTGCGATGCGCGCTGGCGCATTTGGTCGCTCTGAAGCGCCCCGATGTGGAGGTTGCTCATCCCGACCACGACCGCGACGTACTGCCTGCCGTCGACCTGGTAGCTGATCAGACCTGAGCTGGGCATGTCGTCGAGACCAGTGCGCCACAGGAGCTCGCCGGTGCGGTCGTCGTAGGCCTTGAGGGAAGGCTCCATGTCGCCGGCGAAGACGACCCCGCCGGCTGTCGCGAGCACCCCGGTCGAGAGCGGGGTGACCTCGTCGCGGGTCCAGGCCAGCTTCCAGTTCGCGACATCGTAGGCTTGGAGGCGACCGAACTTGCCGTCGGCGCTGTCGGGGTGCGTCGCCGGGCCGAGGAGCACGCCCGATGTCAGCAGTCGCGCGCCTTGCGTGCCCAGGTTCATGCACGACTCGGTCAGCGGCGCGTAGACGAACTGCGTCGTCGGACTGTAGGCCGTCGGCGGCCAGCTTCGCGCACCGTAGGCGCTGGGGCAGATGTCCGTGGGCCGCTTCGGATCTGGCCAGCGGTCAGGATCGATGGTCTTGGCGCCGCTGTCCGGGTCGATCGCGGTGATGACGTTCTGGATGCCGGCGTCGACCGAGAACAGGTATGCGCCGGTGGCGGCGTCGAGCGCCTCGAGGATCGCCATCTTGCCGACGTTGAGCACCACCTTCCGGGGCCGGCCGTTGACCGGCACGCTCACGATCTGGCGCTCGAAGACCCAGTCGAGGTCCCACTGGTCGTTCGCCAGGTGCTGGTAGTGCCAGACGAGCTCGCCGGTGTCGGCGTGGATCGCGACAGTGCAGTTGGTGTAGAGCGCTTCGGAGCTGACGCCTTCCTTTTCGACCGGATGCAGCAGCGGTCCGGTGTCGTACGTCGGGGCGATGCCGAAGTAGAGGAGCTTCGTTTCCGGGTCGTAGGTGCCCTGATGCCACAGCGAGCCGCCGCTGCGCTTCTCGAGCGGCACGTCGTTCCAGGTGTGGCCGTGCGGCTCGCCCGGCCTTGCGATGGTGTGGAAGCGCCAGACCTCTTTGCCTGTTTCCAGGTCGAGCGCGACCGCGAAGCCGCCCTTGGGCACGAAGCTAGCCGTCACCCCTTGGATGACCTTGTCTCCGACCACCAGGGGTGCGCTCCTGAGCTGATAGGCCATCCGTCGCTCGGGCGTCTCGGGCACGATCTCATGGTCCCATACGAGCTCGCCGGTCTTGGCGCGCAGCGCGATCACGTGCAGGTCCGAGGTGGGTACGAGGACCTTGTCGCCGGCCAGCGCCAGCCCCATCTTCTGGCTCGAGGGAGACTTCGGCTCGTGGCGATGTCGCCACAGGACCTTGCCGTCTGTGGCATCCAGCGCGAGCACCGTGTCTGGGAAGGTGTTGAGGAACATGACACCCTGGTGGACCAGCGGCATCGGCATGCTGAGGCCGCCGCGCAGGGGCGCGCGCCAGGCCAGGGCCAGGTAGCGAGCGTTCTCGCGGTTGATCTGCTGCAAGGGACTGAAGTTCTGGCCGTCGTAGGTGCGGCCGTTCTGCAGCCAGTCCCCGGGCGACGGTTCGCGCAGCATCTCGCCGGTCACGGCAGGGAGCCGGTTCAGCAGCTCCGACTGACCGGCCGCGACGACCGGCGCGTCGAGGTCGAGCTCGACACCCTCCAGAGTCGGAACCTTCCGGCTCGCGAGCTGGTCCAGGTCTGCCGGCAGGGCCGCGTCGCCGGCCTCGAAGCCGTTGCCCGCCAGGATGTGCGCCAGGATCTTGCCGTAGACCTCGTCGCCCAGACCGCCGGGCGCGTCGACCGGCTCGGGTGGCATGCGACGCAGGTGGAACGCGAGCGCGCCGACCGGCTTGCCCCGCCACGACCGGTCGAAGCGCTCGCCTACGAGAGCTGGCGTGACGTGCTCGCCTTGCATCCGCGGGCCGTGGCAGGTGCCGCAGTGCCTCTGGTAGAGGACTCGACCTTCGGCGGCCTGCTCGCTGGTGAAGCTCAGGGACTCCGCCGCGCCCGGCGACGGCTGCGAACCCGCGAGCAGGAGAAGGAGAAGGCAAGGAAGCTCGATCCGCCCTGTCCGTTTCAAACCTCGTCCCCCCTGGTACCTACCTTGGAGGGCGGCACTCTACCAACTTGACGATGAGAGCGGCCGGTGTTCCGCGCCGCCTCAGCTCGTTTTCTCGCTGGCCGGGTAGAGCTCGTCGAACTCGGGCTCGGTGTGCAACAGCGCAAGCTCGGTGTCGCGCCGCGCCCAGTCGGCATCCTTGAAGCCCGCGCGCCAGGCTTTGCGCAGGGCGTCCATCGCCTTGTCCTTCTCGTGGAGCTGGCAGAAGAAGCAGGCGGCGTTGTAGTGGATCGTCGCCTCGCTCGGACGGAGCAGCATCGCCAGCTCCGCTTCGCGTATTGCGTCGTCCCGACGCCCCTCGATCGCGTAGTCGTCGGCCAGCAGAATGCGAGCGCGGGCATCCTCCGGAACCTCGCGCAGGTGGCTCTCGAGGGCTTGGATCTCGCGCTGCCGGAGGTTTTTGAGCGTCTCCTTCTTGCCGAGCGCGTCGAGCGCGTTGCTGATGGGCACGTAGACGTTGTAGTCGTCGCCGGCGGCCTCGATCGCGGCATCCGCGAGGCTCGCCACTTCTCCGTACAGACCGGATGCGAACAGCGAGCGCAGCAACAGGTAGTAGGCGCCCTCGCAGTCCGACTTGCGGTCGATCACCGCCCGCACGAGCTGGATCGCTTCCTTGTACTGGCCCTTGGCGTAGAAGATCCACGCCTGCGCGACCATCACCTCGGGAACCTCGGGCTGGAGCGCCACCGCCTTTTGCGACGCCGCGCGGGCACGGTCGATCCAGACCTCCTCGCGCGCGTAGTGGCAGTGGAAGTACGCGGACGCGTTGGCGATCGCGGCGTAGGCGAGCGCGAACTTCGGGTCCTGCGTCACTGCGTTGTCGAACATCTGGAGCGCGAACTCGAGATCCTGCCTGGTCAGCCGTCGCGCGTAGCTCCGGCCGCGCAGGTAGAGGTCGTAGGCCTGGAGGTTGTCTGTCGGCTTGGTCGCCAGCTCCTCTTCCTCCTGTGGCGACAGGGTGATCCGCAGCGCCTCCGCGATCTTGCGGGCGATCTCGTCCTGGAGCTCGAAGACGTCGGCCATTTCGCGGTCATAGCGCTCCGACCAGATCGGGAAGTCAGTGTGCGTGTCGACCAGCTGGGCGTTGATCCGCAGGCGCTGGCCGGAACGCCGCAGGCTGCCGCCGAGGACGTGGCTGGCGTGGAGCTGCTGGCCGATCTGGCTCGGGGTCACCTGC
>DATLFI010000300.1:0-2658 GCA_035524895.1 Thermoanaerobaculia bacterium
ACCTCCACGGCGATGGTCGCCTTCGTCGGCGACCCCAAACGCTTCCCGACCTCCCGCCACTTCGCGGCCTTCCTCGGGCTGACGCCCCGAGAACGATCCACCGGCGAGCGACGCATCCTCGGCCGCATCAGCAAGCGCGGAATCGCTACCTCCGGATGCTCCTGGTCCACGGCGCCCGCGCGGTGCTGCTCGCCGCGAAGCGCGCTACGAAGCCCGATCGGCTTCGTCAGATCCGGTCTTCAAGTTGGTCGTGGGTCGGGATCCGGCGAAGGGAGCTCGGCTGGCGTCGCAGCCGACGTTGTCGCGGTTCGAGCGGTCCGCAGGTCGCAAGGACCTCGTGCGCATGGGGACGGCGCTGACGCAGCGAGTGCTTCGGCGTCAGCGCCGGCGTCGCAGGAAGATCTCGCGCATCACCATCGACTTCGATCTGACCCACGACGAGACGCACGGTCAGCAGTCGTTGTCGTTCTTCAACGGCTTCTACCGCTGTTGGTGCTACCTGCCCCTGCTCGGGTTCGTCCGCTTCGAGGGCGATCCGGAGCACTACCTGGTGGCCGCCGTTCTCCGTGCCGGGAACGCCCCCGCAACTCAGGGGCTGCTTCCGGTGCTCCGCCGGTTGGTGGAGGAGCTGAGGGAGTCGTTCCCCAAGGCTCGCCTGCGGCTCCGGCTCGACGCGGGATTCCCGTCGCCCGAGTTGCTGGACTACGCCGAACGCGAGGGTCTCGAGTACGTCATTGGCCTGGCCAAGAACTCCCGGCTCGAAGAGCTGACCGACGACACCATGGCGCGGGTGCGCGGGGCTGTCGAGAAGACGGGGGAGAGCGAGCGGCTCTACACGGTGTGTCGATACGGCGCCCACAGCTGGAGCCGGCTCCGGCGGGTGGTGGTCAAGGCCGAGGTCACCGTCTTTCCGGGTCGTGCACCACGCGACAATCTGCGCTTCGTGGTGACCAACCTCGAGCATCGTTCGGCTCAGCAGGTATGGGAGGAGGACTACTGCTCGCGCGGCGAGGTCGAGAACCGCATCAAGGAGCTCAAGGACGGCCTGAAGATCGATCGCACCAGTTGCTCCAGCTTCCTGGCCAACCAGCTCCGCGTGCTAATGACGGCCGCCGCCTACGCCATCCTCCAAGAGCTCCGCGCCCACGCAGGCCGCACCCGTTTCGCCCGTGCCCAGGTCGGCACCATCCGCGATCACCTGCTCAAGATCGGGACCCGCGTCGTTGTCTCGGTCCGACGCATCGTGCTGCACTTCCCGGATTCGTGCCCTGCTCGGTGCGACTGGCGGCGCCTCGCGACCGCCCTTGGCGCTCGCCCCGGATAGCCGGCGACCGTCCGACCAACCACAGACCTGCTTCGCCCCCCCCGAGCGCTACCGGTGCGCCCCGAAACTCAAAATATCTGTCGCGTTCGGAGGCCTCTCGAGACACCTGCCTCGCTCCTTGGCCCATCCGCCGCATCGACGCGGTTCCGGCCAGCCCACAGGCCCCCTCCCGCGACCTCATGAATAGTGCAGGCTAACGAATAGCGTTGTATCTGGAGTCCGACCTGCGGAGACGGCCGAGCCCTCCGGGTAGATCCGGTCGGATTCAAGATACAACGTTGTTGAACGAAGCCGCGCGAAGGTGAGGGCTGGAGCCTATGGGTCCTGAATGACTCCGTGACGGCTCTTCCGGGCTGTGGGCAGGCCGGAGCGGTCCGAGAGCGCGACGATTCGTCGCCGTGAAGGGCTCGCATGCAGCCTCTGCGGGGCGCGGCAGGGCTGGAAACATGGGTTTCGAGGAGCATACACCCAGGCCGCGGAGCTGAAGGCAGACGTTCGCCCTCCGCGTCGAGCTCCGACACGCTCGGAAGAGTCGGCTTCGTGGGCGTCAGGAGTCCGGTGGCCCACGGCAGTTTCTCCTGAGGGGAGCGACGGGTTCGCGGATCACGGAAGCGGCGCCGCAGCTCGGGCACCGGCCTGGATCGCGACCCAGCATGCGAGTGATCAGCGTCCGGCATGACACCCGCGGCGGGCGTGAGGTCCGTTGACCGAGCGCAGTGCGACAGGCAGCGAGACGGGCGCGCCGGTGCCGATTCGCGAGCAGGCCGTAGGTACGGATTCGTACGAAGCCCGGCGGCAGCACGTGCAACAGGAAGCGACGGATGAACTCCTCGGCGCCCAGCTCGAGCCGTCGGGGTCGCGACGTCGCGCGATCTCGAGGGCCGAGCACGACCCGCTCGCCGTCGAAGGAGAGCAGCCGGTCGTTGCTGATCGCCACGCGGTGGGTGTAGCGTGCCAAGTAGCCGAGCACGGTCGCCGGTCGGCCGAAGGGCCGCTTGCAATAGACCACCCAGTCTCGCGCGGCGAGCTCGTCGAGGCAGGCGTCGAAGGTTTGGCGGTGTCGGAGCGCAGCGGCGGCGCCGCGGAACTCCAGACGACCGTGATCGAACAGCCGGCGCAGCCCGGCCACCACCTTGCCCCGGTACAGGCGCGACAGGACACGCACGGGCGCCAGGTAGTGCTTGCGCGGGCGTACCCAGCAGCCGTCCTCCCCGAGACCACCTCCAGGAACCAGGCAGTGCACGTGAGGGTGGTACTCGAGGGTCTGGGTCCAGGTGTGGAGGATGGCGAGCACGCCGAGCTTGCCGCCGACGAAGCGCGGATCCCGACCGATC
>DATLFI010000301.1:0-2445 GCA_035524895.1 Thermoanaerobaculia bacterium
CCTCATCTACAAGCTGCTCAAGCGCGCGCGCCAGCTCCAGGTCGGCCTGCCGACGCTGACCCAGACGCGCTACATCAACACGATCAGCCCCGAGCAGGAGCCCTACTTCCCGGGCGACGAGGCGATGGAGCTGCGCATCCGGCGCATGATCCGCTGGAACGCGCTGGCCATGGTGCTGCGGGCCAACACGACGTACGAGGGCATCGGCGGCCACCTGTCCACCTACGCCAGCGCCGCCAGCCTGTACGAGGTTGGCTTCAACCACTTCTTCAAGGGGCCCGGCGACGGCGTCGGCGGCGACCAGATCTTCTTCCAGGGCCACGCCGCGCCCGGCATCTATGCGCGCGCCTTCCTCGAGGGACGGCTCAGCACCGACCACCTCGACCACTTCCGGCGCGAGTCGCTGACCCCCGAGGTCGGCCTGTCGAGCTACCCGCACCCGCGGCTGATGCCCGACTTCTGGCAGTTCCCGACGGTGAGCATGGGCCTCGGGCCGATGGCCGCCGTCTACCAGGCCCGCTTCAACCGCTACCTCGCCGCGCGCGGCCTCGCCGACACGGCGGGCGCCCGGGTGTGGGCCTTCCTCGGCGACGGGGAGATGGACGAGCCCGAGTCGGTCGGCGGGCTCTCGCTGGCCGCCCGCGAGGGGCTCGACAACCTGACCTTCGTCGTCAACTGCAACCTCCAGCGCCTCGACGGCCCGGTGCGCGGCAACGGGAAGGTGATCCAGGAGCTGGAGGCCATCTTCCGCGGCGCCGGCTGGAACGTGATCAAGGTCATCTGGTCGCGCGAGTGGGACGAGCTGCTGGCGCGCGATAAGGACGGCATCCTGGTCAACAAGATGAACGAGACGCTGGACGGCGACTACCAGCGCATGGCCGTCAGCGACGGCGCCACCATCCGCGAGCAGTTCTTCGGGCCCGATCCCCGGCTGCGCGCGCTGGTCGACCACATTCCCGACGAGGAGCTGCCGAAGCTGCGGCGCGGAGGCCACGACTATCACAAGGTGTACGCCGCCTACGCCGCCGCGGTGGCCCACACCGGCGCGCCGACGGTGATCCTGGCCAAGACGGTCAAGGGCTGGACGCTCGGGCCGGGCATCGAGGGGCGGAACGTCACCCACCAGGCCAAGAAGCTGACCGCCGACGAGCTGAAGGTCTTCCGCGACCGGCTCGAGCTGCCGATCCCCGACGACCAGCTCAAGGAGGCGCCCTACTACCACCCCGGGTCCGATGCGCCCGAGATCCAGTACATGCTCGAGCGGCGACGCCAGCTCGGCGGCTCGGTGCCGCGTCGGGTGGTGGTGCCGAAGCCGTTGCCCGCGCCGAAGGACACCTCCTTCACCGAGTTCTTCGCCGGCTCCGATCGGCCGGCCAGCACGACCATGGCCTTCAGCCGCCTGGTCCGCAACCTCGTGCGCGACGAGCAGATCGGTCAGCGCATCGTGCCCATCATCCCGGACGAGGCGCGCACCTTCGGCATGGATCCGCTCTTCAAGGAGGTCGGGATCTACAACCCGCTCGGCCAGCGCTACACACCGGTCGACAAGGAGCTGCTGCTCTCGTACATCGAGAAGAAGGACGGCCAGCTGCTCGAGGAGGGCATCACCGAGGCCGGCTCGATGAGCTCGTTCCAGGCCGCCGGCACCGCCTACGCGACCTGGGGCACGCCGGTCATCCCGTTCTACACCTTCTACTCGATGTTCGGCATGCAGCGCACCGGCGACCAGGTGTGGGCCTTCGGCGACGCCCGCGGCCGCGGCTTCATGATGGGCGCCACCGCCGGCCGCACGACGCTCACCGGCGAGGGCCTCCAGCACGACGACGGGCAGTCGCACGTCCAGGCTTCGGTGGTTCCCAACATCCTCGCCTACGATCCGGCCTTCGCCTACGAACTGGCGATCATCGTGCGCGAGGGCATCGACCGCATGTACGGCGAGCGCGGCGAGGACGTCTTCTACTACATCACGCTGTACAACGAGAACTGGCCGATGCCCCCCAAGCCCGACGGCGTCGAGGAGGGCGTGCTGCGCGGCCTGTATCGGTTCCGCGAAGCGTCGGGGGGGTCACGCCGCGTGCAGATCCTGGCCTCCGGGCCGATCCTGCTCCAGGCGCTCGCCGCCCAAGAGAGGCTCGCGGAGAAGTACGACGTCGCCGCCGACATCTGGAGCGCCACCAGCTTCCAGCAGCTGCGCAACGACGCGCTCGACGTCGAGCGCTGGAACCGGCTCCACCCCGACGCCGAGCAGCGCGTGCCCTACGTCCGCCAGTGCCTGGCGCCGACCGAGGGGCCGATCATCGCCGCCACCGACTACATGAAGGCGGTGCCGGACATGGTCACCCGCTGGGTCGACCGGCCGTACACCGTGCTCGGGACCGATGGTTTCGGCCGCTCGGACACCCGCGACGCGCTGCGCACCCACTTCGAGGTGAACACCGAGCACAT
>DATLFI010000302.1:0-11394 GCA_035524895.1 Thermoanaerobaculia bacterium
GACGGCCGTGTACACGCGCTTCCGCGACGAGGGTGGCGCGAACGGCGACATCGTCGAGTCGCTCGAGGGCGCGCTGCGCGTCCGGCGAGTAGTCAACAATTTCGACCAGCGGAATCCGCTCACGCGCAACGCGCTCTACGATCGAGGGCTGCAGCGCGACTTCCGCGCGTTCCTCGACGAGGTTCGCCCCGACGTCGTCCACGTCCACCACCTGGCGGGTCATTCGCTGGCGCTCGCCGAAGCAGTCCGGGAGCGCAGGATTCCGCTGGTGCTCCAGCTCCAGGACTGGTGGACGGCGTGCGCGCGCGCGAACCTGCTCGACGCGCGCGAGCGGCTGTGCAGCGGACCGGGCCTCGTCAAATGCGGCGACTGCCTACCGCTGACGCGGCTGCGCCCGCGTTGGGTCACGAACGCGGCCCTCTATGCGTTGCGCCGCGGGCTCGCGCGGCGCCTGGTGTTGCGCGCGGACGCCCGCGTCGCCGGCTCCGCCTTCGTGATCGACAGCCTGCGGCCGCTCGGGACCCTCGGCGACGCTCCCGTCTCGGTGCTGCCGTACGGCGTGCCCCTGGCCGACGAAGCGCGGACGTCGCCGCCGGGCTCATCGTCACGCTCGGTGCCCCGCCCGGAGCCGCCCGTGCTCCCGCTACGCCTCGGCTTCATCGGTTCGATCCTCCCCCACAAGGGGCTGCACGTCGCCGCCGCCGCGTGCCGTTCCTTGCCGCCGCGATCGGTGACGCTCGAGGTGTGGGGCGACTCCTCCTTCGCCCCCGACTACACCGCGCGGGTGCGCGAGCTCGCGGGCTCGGCGACGGTCCGATTCCACGGGCGCTTCGACGAGCACGAGCGGCGCGCGGTGGTGGAGAGCCTCGACCTTCTCGTCGTGCCTTCGTTGGGCCTCGAGTCGTTCGGCCTCGTCGCCTGGGAGGCGATCCATGCCGGGGTGCCGGTGGTGTGCAGCGACCGGCTGCCACTCGCCGAGGCGGTCAGAGAGGGCGGCTTCGGCGCGGTGTACGAGGCTCCGAGCTCGGACGAGCTCACGCGCATCCTCGGTGGCGTCGTCGCCGACCCTTCGATCGTCGCCTCCTGGCGCGCGCGGCTGCCGATGGTCAAGGCCTGGAGCACCCACGCGGCCGAGATCGAGCGCGTGTACGACCAGGTGGTCGCGGCGGCACGATGAGTCGGACGCGCATGGGCGAGCCGTCACTGCTCGCGAGGCGATTGCGCATCGAAGGGCCCTCGGGGACCTATGCCCGCGCCCGCGCGCACCTCGCCGAGCGCCGCCGGGCGAACCGGTTTCGGCCGGCACCGGCCGGCTGGGCTCCGCGCGATCCGGTGCCCGTGCTCCACGTCTTCCCCACCTTTCCCACCACGCCGTTCGGTGGCGTCGAGGTGCAGCTCCGGGCGCGGCTCGACACCGACGACCATCCCTGGGCACTGCTGCGACGTGTCGGCCCGGAGACGTGGCGGCTCGAGGTGAGCGCCGCGGGAGAGCGCGTGTCGATCGAGTATCGGGCGCGGCCCGCGGACGCGCTGACCCTGGAGAGCCCGGAGCTCGAGGACCTGGTCCGCGAAGCCGCGCGGCGGGTCGGGGCGCGCATCCTTCACTTCGAGACCGCGTTGGGGTTTCCGCTGTCGTCGCTTCGCTCGCTGGCGCGACGGGACGCGCCGCTGGTGCTCTCGGTCCACGACTTCGCGCTCTTCTGCCCGCGCCCGCACCTCTACTCGCCGGAGCTCCGCTCCTTCTGCGAGTACTCGACCGATGCCGCGACCTGTCATCGCTGCCTGCTGCGCTCCTGGCCCGACGTTGCCGCCGAGGCCCAGGCCAACCGCAGGTCGGTAGTCCCCGCGCTGTTCGAGTCCTGCGCGCGGGTCGTGTTTCCGTCGGAATTCCTGCGGCGGCAGCACGAGGTCCTGTTCGGGACCGGTACCCTCCGCCGTGCGCTCGTGGTCCCGCCCCTGAGCTCGGACACGGAGGCACCGGCGCGTGGAGGCGGCAGGGTGCGCCGGGTCGCGTTCCTCGGCGGCGGCCATGTCCACAAGGGCGTCGAGTGTTTCGCGGAGGTCGTCGCCCACACTCGCCGCCTCGACCTGCGCTTCGTGGTCTACGGCGGCGATCCGCCCGATGGCCTGGAGTCGCTGCGGCGGCTCCCCGCGGTGCGTATCCGCGGGACCTACCTGCCTGGCACGCTCGCACAGCTCCTGCGCCGTGATGCGATCGACCTAGCGCTGCTCCTGCCCGCGGTTCCGGAGTCGTACTGTCTCGCGTTGGACGAGTGCGTGCTCGCCGGTGTCCCGGTGATCGCCCTCGCTCGCGGGGCGCTCTGCGATCGCGTGGGAGAGCTCGAGGCTGGCTGGCTCGTCCCACCCGAGGAGGGCACAGCCGGCGTCGTCGCGAGGCTCGAGGCGCTGTGCAAAGAGCAAAGGGTCGCGGCGGTCCCGGAGGCGTCTCGTCAGCGGCTCGTCGAGCGCAGGCGCCACACGCTTGAAACCTGGAGCCGGCTCTACGGGGAGCTGTGACGAGACGGCCGAGCCGGGGATCGACTCGACGATCCCCATCGAACCGTCCTCGTGTGCCAGCGGCACGAAACGCTATCGTCCAGCCGTGACAAGGGACGGAGGACCATGGATCGTCGCTGGGATGCACCGCTCCGCCACTTCGCTGGTCGCCTCCTCGCTCGCGGACGCCGGCATCGACCTGGGCGAGCGGCTGCTGCCGGCCGACGAGCAGAACCGACCGGGCTACTTCGAGGACGTCGACTTCGTCGAGCTCGATCGACGAATGCTCGCGGCCGCCTGCCCAAGGCCTTCCAGCTTCATGGCCTTAGTTGGGGACCCGCGGGTCGCACCGCAAGAGAGCGATCCTCCCGAAACCTGCTTCGGGCGCGACACTCCCCTTCCGGAGCCCGCCCTCCTGTCCGCACTCCCAAGCGAATCGGAAGTCCTTCTTGCAGCCTTGCACAGGATCGCCCAGCTCGGCCACATCGACTCGGAACACGCAGCCGGTCCTGCCGTCGCACGCGCCTCCCATGGAGGCGGTAGCGTTGCCCCTGTCTGCTCCGCAGTTGCCACCATAGGTCGCTTCGACCACCAGGATCGCGTATTCGCCGTCGGGGAAATCGATCGGAACGAACGAGACGTACACGTCGTTGCCGTCCACCAGCACCGCGTCCGGCCGAATCCCCAGCGGGGGGCCTAACTCGTTGGCGAGCTGTTCTGACGCTGCCGTATCCCAGGAGGGAGCGAAAGCGGACTGTTGGGGACGGAAGATCGCCACCGCGCCGACGCGGTCGACACACTCTGCCACCCCGGAGAACGTAGCTGGTCGCGATAAGTTCAGCAGCCACTGTCGCGAGCGACATAGCTGAAATCGCTCCTCGCCTTTCGAGACGTCCCAGACCTGCCATGGATCTCGGTCCCGGCTCTGCCACGTCAGCTTCCACTTCCAGTCATGGTAGTGGCCGAACAGCCCGATGAGGTTGAATTGGTCAACCAAGGTCGCGCGCGACGTTCCGAACGCCTGCCGGAACGTATCCATCTGCACCTGAAAGAGCCCGGTCGACCGCACACGGTGGCTCGACATCCAAAGACAGCAACTGGCCACAACGCAAGCGCTCGTCGCGCCGACCCACAGACCCAGCGAAGCGGCGCGCAATGGAACGAGCCGTCGCACGGACTCGATGCCGGCGAAGAGTGCGATTGTCACGAAAGGAAATAGGAAGATCTCGTGGCGGAGATGACCACCAAATGGATAGCGCCCCGCTAGCGCAGCGAACAGGTTCAGCAGCACCATCACCGCCAGCACTACGAACACGACCATGGCCAGGCTGGCCCTGAACACGCGCCGCGTCGCCAACCACACAGCACCTGCCACCAACCCCACCGCCAGGGCGAGCCAGGTTGCTCCATCTCCCACATCTGGGCTCATCAACAGCACGAGGCTGCCGGCCGTACGCACTACGAACTCGAGAATCGACTCGTTGCCACTTTCGTAAAGGAAGCCGGGCAAGTGGTTGAAGCGTTGCACCCACAACTTGACGTGGATGGTGTACGAGATGACCGCGGCAAGCGCCGGAACGCCGAACATCAGGCCTGTCGCCATCCGGCGGCGCGCGACCTTCCACTCCAGAGCGGCCCTGGCTCGCCAACTCCGCTCGCAACAGCAAAGGACACCCAAGGCCGAAGTCGCCGCCGCAAGAAAGAAGAACGCCGAATAGTGCGTCACCACCGCCGCCGTCAATGCGACGGAAAACAGCGCCTGCTCTCTCAGTGCCGATCTCTCAGGTGGCGTTCTCAGCCAGCCCAGGTACGCGCCGAATGCCACCAACAAGAGGGCCACCGCAACTGCGTACGCGCGTACCTCGAGGCCAATTTCGATGGCGTTGCTCGAGAGCCCGAAGGCAGCTCCTGCCACTACGCCCCACCATCCACTCCCGGTGACCGTCTTCGCGATTCGACCCACCAGGATCGTGGCGACCACGATGGCGCCTATCGAAACGGCGCGGTAAACGAGCAACGAGGTGCCGAGAGCCTCGACCGCCAACTTGAGCAGCAAATAGAAGAGCGGAGGGTGCGCGTTGTCCTGAACCTCGCGCCAAAAGTTGGGCCACGACTCCTGCCGGGCAATGAACACGTGCCAAAGGGAGTCGTAGCCGAGGTACTCGCGCGATCCGAACCTGACGAGAAGTAGGGCGGAAAACGCAGCGACCGCACCCAGAGCAGCGGCCGGCCAAACGCTCGACGCCGGGGTGCGCATCTGCGCCGGACCGGAATCGGCGGCCGCGGAAGCCGCCTCATCAGGTGCCGCCGTCTCGAGGGGCAACGTCGAAGGTGTCCTGGCAGTCCGGCGCTGCCGGCCAGTTCCACGTCGCCGTCGGGGAGGGCGCGGACCGCTCACGCGGAATCCGACTCCTGGGCTATCGCCGGCGTGCCAACACCCGGTGCACGGACGAGCTTCGCAAGCCGGGTGCTACACGCAACAGTGTCTTCGAGAAGCGCATCGACGGTGGGTCGGGGTGAGGCAACCAGGAAGATCTGGTACGCGAAGAACCCCCGAGACAGGCGAATCGCCCACGCGTTGAGTCTGACTAGAGCCCGACTTGCCCGGTTCATTCCCAGCGCCAGAGGAAAGGGTGCCGGCACCCCCTCGATCCGCTCGATCCGAAAGCCGCACTGGTCGAAGAGCGTTCGCAGCGAGCCGAAGGTGAAGAGCCGCGTGTGCGTGAGATCGAGAATGCCGCGGCGACCGTAATTGAAGTTCCCCAGCACCGCCTGCAGCCGCACCATGCAGAACACGACGTTTCCGGTGGTCACGATGAACCGGGGGCGACCCTCGAGGCTACGGGATGCCTGTCGTAGGTCGTCGAGAAAGCGCTCCGGCTCCTTCAGATGCTCCACGATGTCGAGCAGCAGCACGTAGTCGTAATCGCGTAAATCGAGGCCCAACTTCTCCGGCTCCCGCCACAGCGTGAACGAACGAAAAGGCGACGGCTCGACCGGAGGAAACTGATCGGCCCCGTCCACCACGCAGCCCTTCTTCAGCACCTCGCGCGCGAACTCTCCAGGACCAGAGCCGATGTCGAGCACTGTGGATCCCTCCGGAACTTCCCGGAGCGCCATGCTGTGCGAGGACGAGTAACCGAGCTTGAGCTGGTACCGGCGATTGGTCGCATCGACGTCGAACTTGCGGTCGTGCAGCAGGTTGAGCCCATGAAGGCGGCTCCCGACCGTCGCAAGCAGCACATCCTTCGCGTACTTCAACCCATCGACCCTGCAGATTTCGCTTCCGTAGTAGGTCGGGATCGGTACCTCTACGATCTTGCTGTCGGCCAGCAACAGCTGGATGATGATCTCGGTATCGAAGTGGAAGACGTCGGCGTTGTACTCGAAAGGGACTTTCCCGAGAGTCGCCACGCGATAGGCACGGAAGCCAGAGTGGAACTCCGAGAGTCGAGTCCCCAGCAGCCGGTTCTGGAGCCACGTGAGGATCCGATTGCCTACGAGCTTGTAGAGAGGCATCCCGCCCCTGCGGGCGGCGCCTGGCACCATCATCCTCGAGCCCAACACGGCATCGGCCGTGCCGTCGAGCAGCGGCGCCAGCAGGTCCGGAATGCTCTCGGGAGCGTACTGGCCGTCCCCGTGCAGCAGGACGACGAAGTCGAAGGCGTGTTTCTGAGCATACGCATAGCCGAGCTTCTGATTCCCGCCGTAGCCCAGGTTGGTGGGGTTCTGGAGCACGGTGACACGGTGGCCGAGCGAATCGGCGCTCAGCAAGCCGACCTCGAACGTCCGGTCGCGCGAGCTGTCGTCGATGACCAGTACCTCGGCGCCAAGATCCCATACGCTCGGCGGTATCCTGGACAGCACCTCGGCGAGCGTCGCCTCTGCCTCGTAGGCGACGACGAAGATCAAAACACGGGGGTCGCGGCCCGGCGTCAGCACACCCACCGAATCCTCGCTCCGACCCGCTCGGACGCAACGGTCCTGGTCGATCCCAACCGCCACGACGGGCGCCCGCCAGCCGCGCCCCCGGACTTCGGTGTCACCACCACCCCTACAGCCGCCCCCATCATCGTGCTTCAACTTGTTCGAGCTCGCTGTGAGTGCGACTCACGAGCAGGGTGCGCGCTCCCGCCGAGAAAAGCCGCTCGACACTCCTCGTGGTTCGAACCAACATCAGGTCGAGCGAGCCCGTAAGCACCGCGAGAATCCGCCGGCTGCTGTCATCGTTTTCAGCCATCGAACCAGGTCCTACCTGATTAGCGAGAAGCGCCTGCTGGGACCATTTCGAATCATAGCGCCGCTCGCACCGCCCCAGCCGCGAGCCCGAGCTCAAGCGGAACGGTGCGCGGCGCCAGCGCATCGGGGCCGGCGCACTGGGAAGCGCGAGCGGAACGCGCGCCTTCTTTGCGCTTCGCAGGCGCTCCGTGGGCTCCTCCACCTCTCGAGGCGAGCAGACGAATGAGAATTCCACGGGGCCGAGCCCAGCCCGACCTCGACGCCGACCTCGCCCGATGCGTCGACTTCATGCGTCGCTTGGTGCGTACTCCCTCCCTGCCGGGCCACGAAGGAGAGCTGGCGGCGCTGGTGCGCGCCGAGATGGAATCCCTCGACTACGACGAGGTCCGCGTCGATGGCGCCGGCAACGTGCTCGGGCTGGTGCGCGGGCGCGGCGAAGCGCCGCCGTTGCTCTTCAACACCCATCTCGACCACGTCGACGTCGGCGACCCGGCGCGTTGGCCGCACCCGCCGTTCGATGCGGTGGTCGAGGGCGACCGGGTCTGGGGCCGCGGCACGGTCGACATCAAGGGCCCGCTGGCGGCGCAGGTGATCGCGGGCGCCAGGCTGCTTCGTGGCGGGCGTCCTCCCGGCGACGTGTGGGTGACCTGCACGGTGCAGGAGGAGATCGGCGGCGCCGGCGCGCGTTTCCTCGCGCGCGACCCGCCGGCGCGGCTGGTGGTGATCGGCGAGCCGAGCCGCTGTCAGGTGCGTCGTGGCCACCGCGGCAGGTATGAGCTGATCGCTCACGTGCTCGGGCGAAGCGTGCACGCCAGCGTGCCGGCGCAGGGAGCGAACCCGCTCTTTCCGCTCGCGCGCTTTCTGGAGCGCATGGCCGAGGTGGGGCTGCCGGAGCACCCGGAACTGGGGGTGGCGACGGTGGCTCCGACGCTGGTCCGCACCGACCAGACTTCCGGAAACGTGGTGCCCGGAGAGGTTTGGCTGACGCTAGACCATCGCGCCGTCCCCGGAGAGGACGTCGACGAGCTGGCCGCGAGCTTCGATGTGCTCCTCGCTCGCTGCGCGCGCGAGCTGCCCGCCGCGTTCAGTACCAAGATCGCCGTCGACCGCTCGGAGATGCTGACCTACACCGGGCTCTCGATCCCCGGGGCCGGCGAGAACCCCCCTTTCGTGCTGGCGGCCAGTCACCCGGCCGTGGTCGCGACGTGCGCGATCGTCGCCGAGACGCTCGGTCGCAACGCCGGCCTCGACGTCTGGCGCTTCGCCACCGACGGGGGTCACTTCGCCGCAGCGGGGATGGCGCCGATCGGCTTCGGCCCAGGTGACGATCGTCTCGCCCACACCGTCGACGAGCACGTCGAGATCTCGGAGCTGCGCGAGGCGATCGTGGTCAACGAGGCGCTGGCAAGGAAGCTGACGGCTCGGGTCGGATCGAGGGCTGGGCTGGCCGAGAAGGAGTCGTGACCGCCGCGCCCGTGCTCGGATCGGGTCGCGCAGAGCGAGGCCGTCAGCGCGGCCGGCCTTGGCCGAGCTGCTCATCGAGCGCCGCCTGCAGCGCGAGCACGGCGTCGTGCTGGTCCTCGTAGCCGGCGAGTCGGGCGACCAGGGCCACGTCGAGGTCGGGAAAGAGCCGGCTCCGCTGGATCTGCACGTAGCGGTCGCCCTCTAGACGATGGACCGAGATCATCCCGTCGCGCCATTGCCAGACCTCGTCGACCCCGATACCCCGGTAGACCTCGAGCTTCTCGAGGCCGCCACTGGTCCAGACCACCTCGACCGCGAGGTCCGGAACGTCCTTGAGGCGAGGGTCGCCCACGATGTAGCACTCGTCGGGCTCGATCGCCAGCTCCTTCGGCGCGCTCCGCAGTGTCCAGCCCCCGTACCCGGAGAGCCGCACGCCTGCCCGCAGTGCATAGAGCTCGATCAACCGCGCGATCGTCTTCTTGATGGACTCGTGGTTGCGCGACGGAGTCATCAGCTCGAGCACTCCCGTGAGGTAGGTCAGGCGCGGCGCGGGAGCATCGCCGCGGAGCGCGAGGATCGCCTCGAAGTGAGCCCACGGGACGCCGCGCAGGTACACGCGCTGGTCGGCGGTGCCGACGATCTCGCCCGGAGGGATGGCCGCTGCGGTTGGCATAGTGGAATGCTAGCGGGAGCGATCACCCCGCGCCGCGCTCTACTGTCAGCATAGTTTCTCCCGCTGCGCGGGTCGAGAGCACGCTATCCAGACACTCGCCGCTGCGACCTCTTCCAGCATCCCGCTGCGACGGCACGCGCGCGCTCGGCGCGCGCTTCCGGGACGGGGCCCGGCCGCTTCGGATCCAACGCGCACCGGCTCCCGATCTGGAAGAGGATTCGAGGCAGGCTGCCGAGTGTTGGCAAGGATGACGGGTGCTACCAGCCTCCGCTGCAGGTGTGGGCCCAGTGGCTCGCATCGTCCGTGCCGATGGGGGGACCGTCGGGCGTGCGCAGCGCGGGCGGCGGAGACAGCGCCTGCTCTGGGTGCTCGAGGAACGCCGCGAGCTGCCGCCGCGCGCCGCGGCGATGAGCCAGCTCCTCGACCGGCAGCGCGCTGCCGGGGCCGGTCGTGGAGTCGAGCCAGCGCTCGAGCTCGGCAAGACGTAGGAGCGCGAGGTTCCGCGCCTGCGGCAGCGCGTCGGTCGACGCGGCGAGCGCGATCAGGTGACGCAGCGCGGCGTCGTCGACGACGCGCTCGACCTCCGCTGCTGCGCCCGAGCCGGCGGCTGTCTTCCAGGTGCGGTCGACCACCGCGTCGATCACCTCGAGCAGGCTCGGCTGGCCGGCGTCCCGCGCGTGCAGGTCGACCAAGCGCGACGCCCGCTCGGGGTGCAGCAACAACGAGAGGCTCATGCTCGCGGCGACGTCGGCGGCGGCGAGCGGGTCGAAGGTGACGCCGGTGCGGCCCGGGAAGTTCTCGCGTCCGCGCGGGAAGCCGTCGGGGCGCGGCGGGATCAAGCGCACGATCTCGGGCGAGAGCGTGAGTGTCGACGCGTCCAGCGTCCGGAGCAAAGCTGCCAGGGCCCGCCGCTGCGCGTCCGGCGCCACCGGCGCCGTGGGCGCCTGGCCATCGCCGCGCACCGCGAAGCTGTAGTCGAGCCCGCCCACCAGCTTCGCCGCCGCCTCGATCTGGTAGCGGTGGAACAGGTACACAGGCACGAGCGCCTCCTCGAGCAGAGCGAGCGGCCGGCCGAACGGCACGTTCCGCTCCGAGAAGCGGCGCAGCGCCGCGGCGCGCAAGTCGAGAACACGCTCCAGCTCGGCGGCGGCGTCGGGGCCGTTGTCCCAGAGGTGCGCCACCGGATGGGCGCCGCCGGGTGGCCGCGCGTCCTCGTCGGTCAAGAACAGGAGACCCTGCGCAGCGGTCTCGCGCAGGATGCGCTCGAGCTCGGCCTCCTCGTCGGCCCCTGCCGGGAACTCGCTGTAGCCGTAGAGGACCGCGCGCACGTCCCATTTCCCTATGCCGGAGGCATAAGCGGCGGCGAGGTCGATCGAGCCGTCGGCGCGCAGGGTCGCAAACGGGTGGGGATAGTCCATGACCGACGCGCGATCGTTCACGCTCGCTGCGAAATTGTGCGTGATCCCGATGGTGTGCCCGATCTCGTGAGCGGAGAGCTGGCGCAGGCGCGCGAGCGCCATCTGCTCCATCTGCGGCGGCACGTCGCCTTCGCCCTCGTAGGGTGCGAGCAGCGCCTCCGCGATCAGGAAGTCCTGCCGCACACGCAGCGAGCCCAGGGTGACGTGACCCTTGAGGATCTCCCCGGTGCGCGGGTCTGCGACCGACGAGCCGTACGACCATCCTCGGGTCGAGCGGTGCACCCACTGGATCAGGTTGTAGCGCACGTCCATCGGGTCGGCGCCCTCGGGCAGCAGCTCGACACGGAATGCATCGCGAAAGCCCGCCGCCTCGAACGCCTCGGTCCACCAACGCGCGCCGTCGAGTAGCGCCGAGCGGATCGGCTCGGGCGCACCGCGATCGAGGTAGTAGACGATCGGCTCGATCGGCTCGCTCACCGCGGCGTTGGGGTCCTTCTTCTGAAGCCGGTGGCGAAGGATGAGCTTCTGGTCGATCGGCTCGGCGATCGGAGTGGCGTAGTCGAAGTACGAGGTCGAGATGTAGCCGGAGCGCGGGTCGAAGCGGCGCGGAATGTAGCCGCCGTCCGGCAGCTCGACGAACGAGTGGTGTTGGCGCACCGTCACCGCGTCGGGGCTGGGCGCCACGGTCCGGATGTGGAGGCCTTTGGGCTCGCCGACGAAGGTCAGCGTCGCCTCGAGCTCGGTGTTCTTCGGAAAGGAGCGGGTGCGCTCGAGGTAGGGCGCGCTGCGCGAAGCCTCGAGCCTGTAGGTGCCCTGGTTGGCCTGCTGCAGCCGCTCGGCGACACCGTGGGCATCGCGCAGCAGGAACGCGGTGGCATCGACCAGGATCCGCCCACCCTCCTCCGCTGCCACCTCGAAGCCCCACAGCACAGACTCGGCGAACGCCTGCTCCACCGCGCGCGCCTCGTCGGGGTTGTCGGAGATCGCCCGATAACGATGGTTCGGCTGCACCAGCAGCACCTTCGGCCCGACGCGCCGTAGCTCGACCACACGCGTCTCGCCGAGCTGACGACCGGCGCCCTGCACATGCCCGGCTTCTTCGAC
>DATLFI010000303.1:0-3239 GCA_035524895.1 Thermoanaerobaculia bacterium
TTGAGGGACAGTTCCAGCTTAGCCCTACAGCGCAACGTGGCGACCAACGTGGTGACCAGCGATTCGCGGCGATTACCTATCTATCGCCCGTTCAGTAGTTTCCGGATACGAGCGGCCAGCCTTTCAAGCTGGCGACACGGGTTCGAAACCCGTTGGGGGTACCATGCGCGGCTGGCGGAGCTACAGACCGAATGAGAGGAAGCACGGTAATCGATGGCCTTCTGTTCACGCTGGTTGAGGGTCCGAATCGGCCGCCGGGAGTGTGGAGGAGAAGAGGAAAGGCCAAGCCGAGGAGACGAGCCTCCTCGGCCTGGCCTGAGAGTATCTTCTGCGGCCGTTGTCAGGATCTGCCCCACCTGGGAGGTGGGCTGAACCACTTGCGAAGGGCCAGGCGGGGCTTCTCGTTCGGCGGCTTTCCATTGTGGAACCACCTGAATCTTTTGATTTGTTCGAGGACGTCGAGCTCGCCGAAGTCGTCGAGGAGCTCTTCGACGAAGTCGCGATCAAGCTCCGCCTGGAAGGGATAGTCGGGCATTTGCGTCTCGAGGTAGTCGAGGATCGGGGCGGCCTGGAGTGATCGGGGCGACGGGAGATCGATCATCGGTGTGTTTCTCCTGGTTTTCGTTGATCGAAGAGATCGTGGATGGTGCTCAGCTCGGGGAGTCGCGGGAGGCCGGTCAGTTGCACGAGGCGGTGCTCGACGTACTCGGCATATTCCGGGTCGATGGGCTCGGCCCTGAGCTCTCGCGGCACGGGGAGGAAGTAGTGCAGCGAGACGATCGGCTGGAGGGGCTCGGCATCAGGTGAGCGAGCGGCTCTGCGTGCGGCGGCGAGCAGAAGCGCTTCTCGCACGAGCCGAGCACTGATCGCTTCTTCGTAGAGCTTCTCGGCGAGACGCCGATCGGCAGTCCGGACACGTCCTCGGGTCCCCGGTGTCGCTCGATAGAAGGCGAGGACCTGACGGACGTAGTGCTCTTTGGTCTCGAGGATCATGACGCAGGCCGAGCCGGAGGTCGAGGAGTGAAGAGGTCGAAGTAGAGCTGGGCATCGATCTGCGCGAGGCCTTGGCGAGCCGCGGTCTCGAGGAGGTCGTGCGCCATGTTGGCGAGGAGGCGGATGTTTCCGGCGGAATGCTCGGCGAGCGTCTGACGCACCTCGGGGCTCATCAGATCCGGGCGCCCCGCCTTGTCCAGGACGTGGTCGATCCATTCGAGAAGCTGCTGCGGCTGCAGGTGTCCAAGAGTCAGGCGGACGCGGATCCGACTGGCGATGGGCAGCAACTCCTCCTGGCGAAACTTGTGGGTCAGACGCTCGTCGCCGGCCAGGACGACGGTCAAGAGTGACCGCGAGTCGAACTCGCTCGAGGAAAGAATGCGCAGCTCGGCCAAGACGGCAGGCAGGGCCTGCTGGGCCTCGTCGATGAGCACGACAGGCCGGTAGCGGGTCGCCTGGATCTGGGAGGTCCAGGTTTCGCGCAGGCTCTTGAATCCGGCCCACCGGTTGTGGGGTGCGAGGGGGACTCCGAAGAGATGTCCGAGCTCGCGGTAGAAGTCGGCCAGCTGGCTCTGGGGCCGGGAGAGGACGCCGACGACGACATCGGGGGTCTGGTCGAGGTGGTGCGCCAGCTGCCGCAAGGCGGTGGACTTGCCGGTGCCCGGCTCGCCGGTGATCAGCGCGAATCCGCCTTGACGCACGAGTCGGTCGGCGCGCCAGCAGAAGTTGCCCAGATCCGGGGACTTCCAGAGTGCCTCGACCGGGACGTCGGGCGAGAACGGGTTCCATGTCAGGCCGAAGGCCTGGCGAAGATCGGGACAGTGCATCAGGGCTTCTCCGTGGGGATGTAGGCGGGAGGTAGGCCGGTGGCGGCGTACTCCTCCATCAGATGTCGCAAGAGCGGGGCGATCCCGGTGCTGGGGGTCTGCTCGGGGGTCGCAGCCTCGGGAGCGTGTCGCAGCCGGCGGAAGCGGTCGGCGTTGCGGGCGCGATCCAGGGGCTGGCAGCGGTCCAGGACAGCATCGGTATGGTCGTCGACGATCCAGACCTGCCGCAGATCCCAGCTGGCGAAACGGATCTTCAGGCGGCGCAGGTGCCGGAAGCGATCCGGGACCTCGAAGCGTTGGCCCAGCAGGCTGATCGTGCCGTCGCTGCGGCGCTGGGACCGCGTCTGCTGGGTGGTGAAGGCGAAGCGCAGATCCTCCAGAGACGGGGCGGCTCGGCCGACGCTGGGCCCCGCCAGCCAGCGTTCGAGGGGAGTCTGGCCGGTCTCGGAGTGCATCGAGCGCTGGTATTCCCGCTCGACCCAGGCTTGAGTCGCCCGATTCAGGAGCGCCAGCGACAGGTCCGCCTCGCCTTCGAGCATCGGGAGCAGGCGGCCTTCGATTTGCGACCAGAAGACCTCCTGCTTGCCGTTCTGATGCGGCGAATACGGGAGCGTCGTCTCGTGAAGGATCCCCAGGCGGGCAAGCCCCTCGGTGGTCTCTGCGGCGGTCATCGCGGAGCCGTTGTCGGTCATCTGGCCCCGGGGTAGCCCCCTCTTGAGGATGGCCTGGATCAGACCGTGGACGAGGCTCTGCGTCGTCTCGTCGAGAAACCATTGGGCGTGGCAGATCAGCCGCGAGCGATCGTCGAGCACGGCGAGCAGCTTCGGCCGGATCCACTCTCCGCTCGGGGTGAGGATCTTTCGCGAGCCATGGTGAAAGTCCAGGTGCCAGAGCGCCAGGACGTGCTCGACCTCGAAGCTGCGGACCTCGCGGCTCTCGTAGTGAGCCGCGGCCGTCGCCTCGCCCTCACGCCGCGCCTTGCGACGGCGAAGCTTCTTCAGCCCGTGCCGGGCCATGTAGCGGCGCACCGTCGAGTACGACGGCAGCGGCCCCAACGATGGGTCCTTCTGGACGACGATCTTCAGATTGTCCCGGTGAAGCGCCACGCTCCAGCTCGGATGCTCGCGGTACTGCGAGTGGATCGCCTCGCCGAGCTGCAGACTGATCGAGCGGAACGAGCCGCCGTCTTCTCGTCGTCGTCGCAGCAGCGCCGCGATCGGATCCTCCGTCTCGAGAGCCTGGTAGTACCAGCGCTCGATGGTGGAAAACCCGAACCGGATCGGCTGACCGGTGATCGGGTGAATCCGTTCGGTCTGTGCCAGCCGGGCGAGCTCCTGATGCAGCTCTCCCGGGGCCGGCGGGGCCGCCAGCAGAGGACCCACGACCAGGAAACGGAAGCGGGCCCAGGGATTGGTGGAA
>DATLFI010000304.1:0-13400 GCA_035524895.1 Thermoanaerobaculia bacterium
CCAAGGGCTTCGGCGCCCACAGCGACCAGGAGCGCATCCTCGAGAGCGAGCTCCACCGCTTCGTGCGCTTCCACTACGACATCGTCTACGAGCTGGCGCGGGCGCGCTGAGGGCTTCGAGGCTTCGTTTCGCGAGAAAGCCCCTGACGGGGAACGAAGACGGTCGATCCTAGCAGCCCGTGGTGGAACCCCCGTGGGCTGCGTTGGGAGCGCCGTGGGGCCGTATGCTAGGCGCGCGAGCGGTGGCGATGCTGGGTCCATCGCTGAGCGAGCGCAACACCGCAGACGGCCCCACGCCGCCCCAACCGCTTTGGGCGCGGGGGTTTGCGGCCGCTGACTACGTTGGGCCTCCTGCACGATGGCACCGCATCGCGTTCGTCGGCCACGCCTTGCCAGCGGCCGCAGATCCCCGCGCGCAGCCTCACGCGGGTTCCACCACGGGCTGCTAGGGAACGAGGCCTGCGCGGCGGGCAGACCGCGCTACCGCGCCCCGATGGCGTAGAGGTGCTGCTCGCCGCGCACGTAGAGCCGCCCGCCGGCGACCGCGGGGCTGGCCGCCACCGGCTCGTCGATCGAGGTGCTGGCGAGGATCTCGTGCTGGCGGCCGGGCTTGACGAAGGTGGCGTCGCCGTCGCGCGAGATCAACAGGATGGCGCCGTCGACCAGCGTCGGCGAGGCCGTGAAGCGGCCCTGCTCGGCGGGTCGACCGCCCTCGTAGACCAGCTCGCCGGTCCGAGCGTCGAGGCAGGTCAAGATGCCGCTGTCGTTGACCAGGTACAGCAGTCCGTCGTAGATCAAGTTCGACGGCACGTACGCCGTGCCTTTGTCGTAGGTCCAGGAAAAAGGCTCGCCGCCCGTGAGATCGCCCTGCTTGGGCAGCTCGAGCGCGAGTACGTTCTTCTTGGGATAGCCGGCCGAGAACACCACCGTGCTCCCGGACTGCAGCGGAGTGTGGATGGCGTTGCTGTCGAGCCCCTTGGTGCGCCAGAGCTCGGAGCCGCTCGCGGGGTCGTAGGCGATCAGGTACTCGTTGCCGGCGGTCAGGAGCTGCTCGGTGCCGTCGGGTGCGGCGATCAGCGTCGGCGTGGTCCAACTCACCTGTACCGGGCGCGGCTTGCGCCAGACCTCGGCGCCGGTGCGGCGGTCGAGCGCCACGATGAAGGACGCCTCGCCGGAGTCCTCGTCGGCCTGTACCAGCAGCAGGTCGCGCCAGAGCACCGGCGACGAGGCGACGCCGAGGCCGACGGCCTTGATGTCTCCGATGTCGCGCGACCACACCAGCTTGCCCGCGAAATCGTAGGCGTAGGTGCCTTCGGAGCCGAAGTAGGCGTAGACGCGCTCGCCGTCGGTCACCGGAGTGGGCGACGCGTACGAGCTGGCGCGGTGGCGATCATCGAACACGCGACCCTGGAACGACGTCTGGGTCCACAAGATCTTTCCGGTCGCGGCCTCGAGAGCCAGCACCTGCAGGGTGTGCTCCTTGTCGGCCCCGACCGCGTCGGGATGCTTGAACTCCTGGCCCCCGAGGGTGTGCACGGGAGCTTGCGCGCCTGGAATCGCTTCGCCCTCGATCGCCGTGGTCAGGAAGATGCGATCACCCCACACGATCGGCGAGGAGTGTCCCAGGCCCGGAATGGCGGTCTTCCAGAGGATCGTCTGCTCGTTCCACTCCCGCGGAATCGCCGGTCCCGCGCTCGCCGGCGCCACGCCCACACCACCTGGTCCGCGGAACTGTGGCCAGTTGCGCGCATCGGCAGTCGTCTCGGCTGCGGGAGTCGGAAGCGAAGCCAGGAGCGTGCAAGCAAGCAACGCGGACCCGGTGGTTCCGATCGATCGGACGAGGCTTCGTGCTGGATACATCTGAGGCTCCTGCTGTGGCTCTCACCTGGTTTCTCGAACGGAGGTCCCCGGAGGGGCCGTGACGCAGGCGATCTGGCGAGGCGTGCAGCATACCCTTCACCCCTGAGCGGCTGGCTCGCCGGCTGGTAGGCTGCCACTCCGTCACCCGGCCAGCCATCCCTCGGGTCACACGCTCCTCCACACCCACTGCCCGTGACAGAGCCCGCCTCCTCGCCCGAACCGCGCCAACCCGACGGATTGCGCTGGGGCAAGATCTCGACCGCCCAGGAGCGCAGCTTCCTCGAGGGACCAAAGGGCCGCCTCAGCGAGCTGCGGCGAGTCGTGCGCATCGCAGCGGAGCTGGTCCGTGGGTTCCGCGCGCTCCACTTCGTGGGACCCTGCGTCACGGTGTTCGGATCGGCACGATTCGCCGAGGACCACCGCTACTACGAGCTGGCGCGGGACGTCGGCCGGCATCTCGCGGCGGCCGGTTTCACGGTGATGACCGGCGGCGGACCCGGCGTGATGGAGGCCGCGAACCGCGGCGCTCGCGAGGCCGGCGGCCTCTCGATCGGGTGCAACATCGAGCTGCCGCAGGAGCAGCAGCCGAACCCCTACCTCGACCGGTGGATCGACTTCCGTTACTTCTTCGTGCGCAAGCTGATGCTAGTGAAGTACTCCTACGCCTTCGTCATCCTGCCCGGCGGGTACGGCACCCTCGACGAGATCTTCGAGGCCGCGACCCTGATCCAGACCGGCAAGATCAAGAACTTCCCGCTGATCCTGATGGGCAGCGAGTACTGGGGCGACCTGATGCGCTTCCTGCGCGAGCGCGCCGCGACGCTCGCGACCATCTCTGTCGCCGACCTCGACCGCCTCCAGGTCACCGACTCGCCCGCGGAAGCCACCCGCTCGATCGTCGACGCGGTCACAGATCGGTTCGGGCTGGTGTTCGAGCCGGCGCTGCATCCGCGGCGAATCCTGGGCGAGAGCGCTGATGGAGCGTCCGCGCCGCGGCTTCTCGGCGTCCCCAGCAAGCGCACTCCCACCTGACGGCGTCGACTGCCTCGAGCTCCAGGCTCCCACTCCAGGATCCTCATCCGTGTCCGAGCGCATCTCCGGTCCAGCCTGGTTCGAGCGCGCGATCGCGGCCCCCTGTCGCGAGCGCGTCGTGACGGTGGAGGATTGCCCCATCCACTACCTGGCCTGGGGCGATCCTGCGAAGCCCGCCCTGGTCTTGGTGCACGGCGGCGCCGCGCACGCCCACTGGTGGAGCTTCCTGGCGCCGTTGCTGCGCCACCAGTACTACGTGGTCGCGCCCGACCTCTCCGGCCATGGCGAGAGCGGTCGGCGCGATGCCTACGCGATGTCGCTGTGGGCTCGAGAGCTGGTCGAGGTCGCGGCGCACGCCGACTTCGTAGGACCACCGGTGCTCGTGGGGCACAGCATGGGCGGGCTCGCCGCGATCGCAGCCGCGTCGCTCCACGGCGACCGGCTCGCCGGCGCGATCATCGTCGACTCACCGGTGCGACAGCCCGACCCGGAGAGCGACGAGGGACATCGCGGCCGCAGCTTTCGCAACCCCAAGACCTACCCCACGCTCGACGACGCGCTGGCGCGCTTCCGGCTCGTCCCCGAGCAGCCGTGCGACAACCCCTGGGTGATCGACTACATCGCGCGGCACTCGCTGGTCGAGACGCCGGCCGGCTTCACCTGGAAGTTCGATCCGAAGGTGTTCACCCATCGCGACTGGAAGTCGCTCCAGCCTTACCTCGAGTCGGTGCGTTGTCGCATCGCGCTGCTGCGCGGTCAGTACAGCCTGGTCGTGCCTCCCGAGACCGGCGCCTACATGTACGAGCTGCTCGACCGCAACGCGCCCCTGGTCGAGATTCCCGAGGCGCATCACCACCTGATCCTCGACCAGCCGCTCGCCTTCGTCGCCGCGTTGCGCGCCCTCCTCGCCGACTGGGAGCACTCGGTGCCGCGACGCTCCGGACGGATCCGAGCAGCGGCTGAGCCTCAGCGGTAGACGCCGATATCGCGCAGTGTCGATATCATCTCCCTCCACCCATCCTCGACAGCTCGCGACCCGAGCCGATGGCGCCCGATTCGGCAACCAGCGTGCCCACCGCCCGTACTCTGTGACGAGGACGCCGGCGGTAGAGGCGAGAAACCGAATGAACGAGCTCGTGATCTCCGGGTTGGTACTCGGTGTTGCGGCCGCCAGCTTTCTGGTGTGGCGCGGCCTA
This sequence comes from Thermoanaerobaculia bacterium, assembly GCA_035524895.1. Classification (GTDB taxonomy): domain Bacteria; phylum Acidobacteriota; class Thermoanaerobaculia; order Multivoradales; family Multivoraceae; genus DATLFI01. The sequence continues at coordinate 4,088 of DATLFI010000304.1, forward strand.
CGGTCCAGCCGCCGCGCGCAGCTGCGCCGCATCGCGCACTCTCTTGGCCTGGAGCGGGTCGCCGACCGCGCCGTTCTCGAGGATGCCGGACCCCTGCGCCGGAAGCCGTTCGAGGGCCCGGACACGCAGCTCGTCACTGCCTGGCGCGGCGAGCTGCTCGGAGCGCAGCTGTGGGCGATCGAGCTCGCGCGCGGCGGCGCGCCGGCCGATCCGGTGGTGCTGTTGCGCGATGGCTCCGACCCCCTGCCCCCATTCGAGCTGCTGCCACGGGGCAACGCCGGGCCGACCGGCCTGCACTTCCACGGACACGAGCGCTTCGGCGAGCTGTTCGCGCTCCACTGCGAGGACGAGGAAGCCGTCCGGCACGTGTTCCGCGACGAGGTGGTCGGATTCTTCGAGCGCGCCGAGAACCTGAGCTGGCTCCTGGTCGCGGACGGCGACTGGCTCGCGATCACCGTCGCGCCGCTGGGCGAGCGACGGCGACGGCTCGATCCCAAGCACATCGCCGGGTTCGTCGAGGATGCCAAGGTCCTCTATCGGGTGCTCCGCGGAGCGCCGCCGAGACCGCGCATCGGCCGCGACCGCACCGCCGCTCGATCCGCTCAATCCTGAGCGTCCTCGCGCAGCCGCCCCTGCGCGTCGCGCAGCTCCGGACCCTCCACGCGGGCGCGGCCGTCGCCAAACGGCGCGTCGCGTTCGGCGACCGCGGCACGCAGGCCCTCGGATCGCACCCGCTCCACGAAACGACGCGCACTCGCGGTTCGGTGGCCGACCGCATCGAGCTCGGTCGCGATCCGCTGCATGGTCCGTGCACCCATCAGCTCCAACCCGAGGTTGACCGCCCGCTTGTTGAGCGCCAGCAGCTCGGGGTCGATCCGGGTCAGGCGATCGACCAGACCTTCCACCTCGGCCTCGAGCTGCGCCGGCGGCACGGCCTTGAGCGCAAGGCCGATCTGCGCCGCCTCGGCACCGGTGATGGTGTCGCCGGTGAGCAGCAGGCGCTTCGCCCACTGCGGCCCGACGTGGTACAGCCACATCTGTGTCGGCAGGACACCGAGGTCGCGCGCCGGCGGGAAGCCGAACACCGCGTCGTCGGCAGCGATGACCATGTCGCACAAGAGCGCCAGGTCCGTGCCGCCGGCAAGACAATGGCCATGGACCTGCGCCACGACCGGCTTGTGCGCGTCGAACAGCGCCATGCGCAGTCGCTGCGCTCGCTGGAGGTGCCACGCGTCGTCGCCGATGGTGTCGAGACCGCGACGCGGCGCAGCGTCGTCGCCGGAGTCCCCCTGACCCTCTTGGCCGGTGGCGCGTTCCGCGGGGTCCGGCGTGAGGTCGTAGCCCGCGCAGAAAGCGGTCCCGGCACCGCGCAGCACCAGTGCGTGGACGCGCCTGTCGTCGTCGGCCTCCCACACCGCCTCGTGCAGCTCGCGAAGCAGGGCCAGCGAGAGCGCATTGCGCTTCTCGGGCCGGGCCAACGTGATGCGCGCCCGTCCGGCCTGCACCTCGTAGCGGAGGTTGCGATAGGCGCTCAGCGGCACTCCCCACGGTAAGCGCCAGCCGGATGCGCCCCGACGAGGGCTACACTGGCTCGACTCATGGCTCACCTGCCATCGTACCGCTCCAGCGCGCACCTCCAACCGGTCTCCGCCGCGAGCTCGACGCCGCGGACTGGCAGAACCTGGCTAGCAGCCCGTGGTGGAACCCCCGTGGGCTGCGTTGGGCCTCCTGCACGATGTCACCGCATCGCGTTCGTCGGCCACGCCTTGCCAGCGGCCGCAGATCCCCGCGCGCAGCCTCGCGCGGGTCTCACCACGGGCTGCTAGCGCCGGGTTGCCGTCGACCTGACCCGGCGCCGGGTCGTGACGGTTGCCCGACCGGCTCACGATCCGTAGATCGAGCACACCACCGGACGCTGCCGCTACACTTCTCCTTTTCCGCCCTGCCGTACGGCAGCGGGGCAGGAACCTCGCCATTGTCGAGTCATAGCTTCGATCGCGTTTCCTTCGGGGAGTACCTCGCGCAGGCTGGACTCGTCTCCTCGCGCCAGCTCCGGGACGCGCTCGACCTGCAGGAACGCGAGGGCGGCACGCTCGGCACCAACCTGCTGGCCATCCGCGCGGTCGACGAGCCCGCCTTGCTGCGGGCACTCGGTGCCTACCACTCCTCTCCCACCGTCTCTGCCGGAGAGCTCGACGGCATACCGTGGTCGGTGCTACGCGCTGTATCGCTGGAGCTGGTGCGGCGGTACTCGATCGTGCCGTTTCGGATCCAGGGCAACACCATCTGCGTGGCGTCGCGTCGGCCTGGAAGCATCGCGATCGAGAACGAGATCGTGCTCGCCACCTCGCGCCTGACCCGCACCTACCTCTCGCTCGACCTGCGGCTGCAGGAAGCGCTGCAGTCCTACTACGGCATCCGCGCTGATCCCCGCGCCCTCGAGGTCGCCAGTCGACTCGCCGAGACGCCCGCGCCAGCGACCGCGACCACTTCGGATGAGCCCTTTCCCCTGTCCGGGTACAGCTCCGGTGGTAGCGGCAGCTCCGCGGTCAGTCGCTGGCTGGGGCCGAGTCCTTCCGCGACGGGAACGGCAGAGGCCGGGGCAGGGTCGAACACCGAGGACCGGCAACACCCCACGGCCCTCGCGGACACGGCCGGCATGAGAGTTGCCTGGGAGCGCTTCGAGAAGCCGCGTCGCCAGCGGGTGGGAGACGTGCTGGCCAGCCAGCCACTCGGCGCGAACTCCTCGGTCGTCGAAGACGTGCTCTGGAGCGAAGTCCATCCGGCAGCCGAGAAGGTGCCAGAAATCGAGGCCGCCGGTGCGCCGGTCCCCGAGGACGTGATCGACCGGGTGCGCGATCGCGACCGGATCGCCGACCAGCTCCTCAGCGCGAGCGCGTCGTTTCGCAGACGGCTCGTGCTCGCACACCGGTCGCGCCGCGTCCTGGGTTGGAAAGGCGACGGCGCGGGCATCGTGCCGCGCCTACTGGGACAGGTTACCTTCCCCGTGGATGAGTCGCCGCCTTTCTTCGCGGTCTACAGCGGCTCGGACTTCTGGCTGGGACCGCTACTGCCCTCGCCCGGCACAGAGCAGCTCGTCAAGGTCCTGGGTGGTCGCAAGCCAACGTCTTGCATCGTGCTCCCGGTGCGCGCCGGAGACAAGATCGCCGCCTTCCTATACCTCGACAACGGCGACGACGGCGTCCTCGGCGCGCCGCTCGCCGAGATCCTCGAGCTGGCCCGCACAGCGGGCCAGTCCTTCGAGCGACTCATCCAGAAGGTACGGCCGGCGGAATCCGAGGAGGCGCAGTCCTGACAGCCTGACAGCCTGACAGCCCGCGGCGAAGGCGACGGCGCCGAGCCCTACCCCGGTGTCCTTTCCTGCTCGACCGGGTTCTCGAGCACGCCGAGTCGATCGATCTCGATCCGCACCACGTCCCCTGGCCGCAGGAAGCGCTGGGGCTGCATGGCAAAACCCACGCCGCTCGGAGTTCCAGTGGAGATCACGTCGCCTGGCTCGAGGGTGAACGCGGTGCTGACGATCTCGACCAGCGTGTAGACGTCGAAGATCAGATCCGCGGTGCTCGCATCCTGACGCAGCTCGCCGTTGACGAAGGTGCGCAGGCGCAGCGTACAGGGGTCCCCGACTTCGTCCGCCGTGACCAGGGCAGGGCCCATCGGAGCGTGAGTGTCCCAGCCCTTGCCCAGGGTGAAGGTCGGAGACCGAGCCTGCCAGTCGCGCACCGTCACGTCGTTGACGATGGTGTAACCAGCGATCACTCCCTGGGCATCCGCGCGACGCACGCGCCGGCACTTCCGTCCGATGACCAAGGCCAGCTCCCCCTCGTAGTCGACCTGGTCGCTCTCGGGCGGGAGCAGGATCGCGCCACCCGGCCGGTTCACCGAGGTCGCCTGCTTGCAGAAGACGGTGGGAAACTCCGGAGGCTTGCGCCCGGTCTCGCGCGCGTGCTCTGCGTAGTTGAGGCCGATCGCGAGGAACTTGCCGGGTCGCAGGATCGGGGCCTGGATCTGGATCGCACCGAGATCACGTACCACGTTCGCGCGCTCGTTCCCGGTGCGCGCCCGGGCCATGTTCTCGTCTCCACCCCGGAGCAGCGCGACCATGTCGCGCGGCAAGTCCGCATCACCTGCACACAGGTCGATGACACGCTGTTCGTCGCGCAACACCCCGACGGAAGGACCGTCGGGGCCGAGAAAGGAAACGAGCTTCATGGGATACCTGTCGCGTCGTTCTACTGTCCCGCCGAGGGTGTCGCCAGTCGTGCCTTCGGCAAGGCGAGCCCGATCAACGCCGCGTTGGGTCCGCCGCCGGCTGCCACGACCACGAACTGGCGACCGTTTGCCAGGTACGTCATCGGCGTGCCCGCCGGCGGTAGCGCTACTTCGAGCTGGTGGATCACGGCGCCGGTGGCCTTGTCGAACGCGCGTACCACCGGTGGATCGTCCGTGGCACCCAGGCGGCTGGTGCGACTGCCCTGGCCGAAGAACAGCAGAGTCTTGGTGAGCAGTGGGCCGGTCGCGCTCCAGCTCCCCAACGGTCCCGGGTCGGGCAGTCCGAGCTCGATCACCTTCTTCCGAGGCCCATTGCCGTGCGGGACCATCCAGGCGTGCTCGCCGGAGTGAAGGTCGATCGCGGTGATGCGACCGTACGGCGGTTTCAGGAGCGGCAATCCCTGGGGACCCTCCACCCCCATGTTGCCGCCGCGCTGGTAGCGGAAATCCGACCGCGCCGCGTCGGGCTCCACGAGACCGACGACGATCGGCCCGGTGGACGACGGGATGTAGTACATGCCGGTGTCGGGGTCGAACGCGGCGCCCCACCAGTTTGCGCCGCCGCCCCAGCCAGGCACCTGGACCGTGCCCCGGAGCGTGGGCGGTGTATAGAGCGGCCCCCAGTCGAACTTCTCCAGGGTCTTCAAGGCCTCGGCGCGGAGCTCGGGGCTGAAGTCGATCAGGTTGTCGAGCGACACGCCCTGGTGCTCGTAGGGAGCCGGCTTGGTCGGGAACGGCTGTGTCGGCGACGAGCGCTCGCCCGGCACGGTCGACTGCGGCACCGGGCGCTCCTCGATCGGCCACACCGGCTCGCCGGTAACCCGGTCGAACACGAACACGAAACCCTGCTTCGTGATCTGCGCGACCGCCTTGATGTCCCGCCCGCCGACGGTGATGTCGACGAGAGTGGGCGCCGCCGGCAAGTCGTAGTCCCAGAGTCCGTGGTGGACGATCTGGAAGTGCCACACCCGCTCGCCGGTCTCCGCCTTCAAGCACACCAGGCTCTCGGCAAACAGGTTGTCGCAGAGGCGATGCCCGCCGTACCAGTCGTTGGTCGGCGTCGAGACCGGCAGGTAGACGTAGCCCAGCTCCGGATCGGCGCTCATCAGCGTCCACACGTTGGTGTTGCCGGTGTACTTCCAGGAGCCGTCCTCCCAGGTGTCGTTGCCGAGCTCGCCCTCCTGGGGAATGGTGTGGAAGGTCCAGACCTGCTTGCCGGTGCGCGGGTCGAACGCGCGCACGTCGCCGGGCGGCATCGCCTTGTGCGTGGGGCCGTCGAAGATCGACGACCCCACGATCACGCGATCGCCGACCACCAGCGGCGCCGACATCACCATGTACAGCCGCCGCTGCACCTCACGGCGCAATCCCTGGGTGAGGTCGACGCGTCCGCCCTCGCCGAAGGTCGGGATCGGCTGACCGGTGCGGGCGTCGAGCGCCCAGAGGTAGGCATCGTTGGTGGGCATGAAGGCGCGTCGATCATCGCCGTCGGCCCAGTAGCCGACGCCGCGGTGGTTGAAGCCGAGATTGAGCGGACGCCCGCCCTCGCGCACCTTGGTGTCGAACACCCAGAGCTGCGACCCCGACTCCGCGTCGATTGCCGCGACCTGGTTCAGCGTGGTGCTGATGTAGAGCACGCCATCGACGAAGATCGGCGTCGACTTGAAGGGTCCCGGCATCGAGCGGCGGTCTTCCCCGACCAGCGCGTTGTCGGGCGAGTCCCAGCTCCAGGCGACCTCGAGCTCTTTCACGTTGTCGGCGTCGATCTGATCGAGCGTCGAGTACTTGGTGGCGCCGAGGTCACCGCCGTAGTGAGGCCACTGGCCGTCGGTGACGCCCCGCTGCGCAGCGGCGGGGATCGCCACCACGAGAGCTAGTGGAATCCAGAGGCCCAGCGAGCGTGCGGTGCGACGTGGTGCGTTGGTCACCGGCGGGTTCCTTTCGAGGATGCGGCGAGCATGGTCGAAGACGATTCTACAGACCGGCCGGCCAGCAATACCCGCCTCCGCGGGACCGCACCAGGCCGTCTCGCGACCCTCACGGGCCCAAGTGCAGGACCAGGCTCCGGACCCGACCGATGGTGCGGTGCTCCCAGAGGAACAGGCCCTGCCAGGTGCCGAGCGCGAGCTTGCCGTCGAGGACCGGGATCGAGAGCGTGGTCGACGTGAGCGCCGCCTTGACGTGGGAAGGCATGTCGTCCGGTCCTTCGACCTTGTGGGTGAAGTGCGGATCGTCCTCGGGTACCAGCCTTTCGATCCAGCCTTCGAGATCGCAGCGCGCCGTCGGGTCGTAGTTCTCCTGGATGGTGAGGCTCGCGGAGGTGTGCTGGATCATCACGGTGCAGAGCCCCTCGCTCAGACCGGATCGTTCCACCACCGCCGCGATCCGCGGCGTGACGTCGTAGAGGCCCTTGCCTCGTGTCTCGACCTCCAGGCGCTCGATCATCCCGTCATCCCGTTGCCTCGACCTACCGGTTCTTTCCAGAGGAGCTCCGCTGCCGTCTCCGCCGTCGAGCGGCACAGCATAGCCTTGCCACGATCCCTCGCGCACTTGGAGCTGTCCCGAAAGGGCTTGCTTTCATCTCCCGTAGGGTAAGGCCGAGCACGAAGTTCTCCTGTTCGGCAACGCACGGCCGGGGCGGGGCCCGGCCAAGACCCGACCGCCCGGCCCACGGCGTGACCAGGAGGCGCCTTTCGACGGTCGCAGGGATCGACATCGCGCTGCGACGGCACGTGCGTGCTCGGCGTGCGCTTCCGGGGCGGGGGCCGGCCGCTTCACGCAGTCGTCCATGTGCGGCCATGGACGACTGCTGGCCGAATACGACCAGCTTGGTCTGGCGCGCGGTGGCCCCTGCGCGGTGATCCCGCTGTTAAGCTGGCTCCCCCGCGATGCACGACCCAGGCGCCGTTCGCTGGCACCGCTCGCTGAGCGTGCGCATGTTCGCCCTCGCGGCGGGTGTGCTGGTGCTCGCGCTATCCGGTGCGATCGCGCTCACACTCGGCGTCGGGGGCCGGCGCGCCACCGAGGCCGCCCGGCGCGCAGCCGAACGCGCCGCCTCCGTGCAGGTCGCTTTCCAGCGACAGGGCCTGGCTCAGCTCGAGCTCATCGCGCAGGTCTTCGCGGACAACCCGGCCAACGTCGCTTATGTCGTGCAGTCGCGCGACAGCGGGGACGACGGCTCTCTGCTCGACTTCCTCGCCGATCGTCGCGAGGCGCTCGGCTTCGACTTCGCGATCGTGCTCGACCCCGCCGGCGTCGTCGTGACCCGCACCGACAACCCGGCGGCACGCGGCCGAGACCTGTCGCGACAGCCGCTGGTAGCAACGGCGCTCGAGTCGTACCACGCCGCGGGCTTCTGGGCGGACGACGGACGCCTCTACCGGGTCGCGGTAACGCCGCTCGAGGTCGGATACACACCGGAGGGCTTCCTGGTGGTCGGCTTTGCGCTCGACGACCGTTTCGCCACCGAGCTTCGCCAGGCCAGCGATGCCCAGGTGGTGGTGCTCGCTGGCGAGCCGCCCGATCTCGTAGTCGCGGCATCGACGATGACACCCGAGGCCGGAGCAGCTCTGATCTCCGTCCTCGAGGGACGCCGGGCGGCGTCGCCGCCGGCCACGTCCTGGACCGAGGGCCCCTTCGAGGTCGACCTCGCGGCCGAGCGCTTCGGCGCGAGTATCGTTCCCCTAGGAGACCCCGCCAACCCGGCCGGCTTCATCGCGTCGCTGGCGGCGATCGCTCCCGAGCTACGACCGTTCCGATCGATCGGACGATCGCTCCTTCTCGGGGGGATCGCAGCGCTTGCGCTGGCGGCCGCCGGGCTGCTGCACTTCACCCGCCGCATGCTGGCGCCGCTCGCCGAGCGCTCGGCCGCCGCCCGACGCGCGTCCCAAGGTGAGTACGACCTGGTCGTCGCCACCGGGCGCGAGGACGAGGTCGGCGCGCTGGCGCGCGCCTTCGATCGCCTGCTCTCGGATCTGCGCGAGCGTCGCGACACCGAGGACTACCTCTCGCAGCTCGCGCGCACGCTGCCCGCCGAGCCGGCCGCCACGCCTTCGGGCTCGAGCAGCCAGCAGACCCAGGTCAAGGGCTCGGACATCTCGTCGCCGCCGCTGTCGGCACGATCTCCAGCACTCTCGGGTGGACAGCCGGTCGTCGGGTCCGTGCTGGGTGAGCGTTTCGAGATCCTGTCGGTTCTGGGCGCGGGCGGCATGGGCGTGGTCTACAAGGCGTTCGACCGCTCGCTCGGCGAGGTGGTGGCCCTCAAGACGGTCAAGAGCGCCGACGGCGACGACGGCTGGTTGCAGCGCCTCAAGGACGAGATCCGGCTCGCTCGCAAGGTGACGCACCCCAATGTGCTGCGCACCTACGAGTTCACCGAAGCCGACGGCTTGGCGTTCATCACCATGGAGTACGTGCGGGGGGTGACGCTTCGCTACCTGCTCTCGCGCAGCGGTCGCCTTCCCTACTCCGCCGGTCTGCGCCTCGCGCGCGATCTCTGCCGTGGCCTCGAAGCCGCCCACGCGGTGGGCGTCCTGCACCGCGACATCAAGCCCGAGAACCTGCTCATCGAGCACAGTGGCAATGCGAAGCTGATGGACTTCGGGCTGGCCCGACCGGTGCTCCGTTTGGAGCCTGGTCACACCGCGGCGGGCGAAGTCCTCGGCACTCCCGACTACTTCGCGCCCGAGCAGCTTCGCGGCGAGGAGGCTACCGTCCGCTCGGACCTCTATTCGAGCGGTGTCGTGCTCTACGAGATTTTCACCGCCCAGCGGCCCTTCCCGGAGCGCACCACGAACGAACGCATGCTCGCCAAGCTGCGCGACGACCCGACGCCACCCTCGCTCCATTGGCAACGGATTCCCCCGGAGCTCGAGAGACTCGTGCTCAAGTGCCTCGCCCGCGACCCGTCCCAACGCTACGCGTCGGCATCCGAGCTGCTGGTCGACCTCGAGCCACTGCGCGCGTAAGGCAGCTCGCGAGCAGCCAGCAGCGGGTTGAGCGCGGCAGCGCGGCGCTCCGA
>DATLFI010000305.1:0-8727 GCA_035524895.1 Thermoanaerobaculia bacterium
CATCATGCTCAACGTCCGCATCGCGAGCCCTCCGCCGCGCATGCCCGACGTGCCGCCGGGGAAGATGTCGTCGTTCACTTTCGGCCTCGAGCCGGGCGACAAGGTGACGATCTCGGGGCCTTACGGCGAGTTCTTCGCCAAGGACACCGAGGCCGAGATGTGCTTCATCGGTGGCGGCGCTGGCATGGCGCCGATGCGCTCGCACATCTTCGACCTCTTCCACCGCGTGAAGACCAAGCGCAAGGTGACGTTCTGGTACGGCGCTCGCAGCATACGGGAGTCGTTCTACAACGATGACTTCGAACGGATCGCGGCTGCCAATTCGAACTTCTCCTGGCACCTGGCGCTCTCCGAGCCGCTGCCGGAGGACAACTGGAAAGGTCACAAGGGATTCATCCACCAGGTCCTCTACGAGCAGTACCTCAAGAGCCACCCGGCTCCCGAGGACCTCGAGTACTACATCTGCGGTCCCCCGCTGATGCTGCAGGCTTGCATGAAGATGCTCGACGACCTGGGTGTCGAGCCGGAGAACATCCTGTTCGACGACTTCGGCTGATTCTGGATTCCAGCGCGTTGTCCCAGAGGGCCTTGTCCCGAGGTCGGTCGCAGCAGCTCTCGTCGTCGAGCCACGGGCTGCTAGGTGTCGGCCTGGCGTCGCTGGCATTCCTGGCCTGCACGCCGTCCGGTCCGGACGTGCTCGCGCTCCAGGGCGAGACCATGGGCTCCACCTGGAGCGTCAAGGTCGTGCTCGAAGAGTCGGACGACCACGAGTTGCAGCGAGCAGCCGTGGAGGCGGCGATCCTGAGCCAGCTCGACCTCGTCGACCGCACCATGTCGACGTACCGTGACGACTCGGACATCTCGCGCCTCAACGACGCTCTCGGCGGCGTCCCGGTTCCGGTACCGCCGGCGCTCCTCGAGGTCCTGCTGTTGTCTCAGCGCGTCAGCGAGGGGACCGATGGCGCCTTCGACGTCACCGTGGGTCCGCTCGTCGAGGCTTGGGGTTTTGGGCCGACGAGCGGCGCCCCTCTGCCGCCCTCCGACGACGTGCTCGAGGAGCTGCGGCCTCGAATCGGCTACCACCTCGTGCGTATCGACCCAGCGACCGCGACCGTGATCAAGGCCCGCACCGATGTCGCCATCGACCTCAACGCCGTCGCCCCCGGCTACGCCGTCGACCGCATCGCGGCCGAGCTCGAGCGGCTAGGCCTGGGGCGCCATCTGATCGATGTGGGCGGCGAGATCCGCGGTGCCGGCCTCAACGCCGACGGCGTACCCTGGCGCATCGCCATCGAAAGACCTCAGACCAGCCGTGCGGCTCACCGAGTCGTCCCGCTGCGCGATGCCTCGCTCGCAACCTCGGGGGACTACCGCAACTTCTACGTCCACGAGGGACGTCGCTTCTCGCACGAGATCGACCCGCGCACGCTCCGTCCGGTCACTCACGGTCTCGCCTCGGTGACCGTCGTGCATCCGAGCGCGGCAGAGGCGGACGCGCTGGCGACCGCGCTGATCGTGCTCGGTCCGGACGCCGCGTTGGAGCTCGCGGAGCGTCGGAATCTGCCGGTGCTGCTACTGGTTCTCCTGGACGACGGCGGCATCGAAGAGCGCCAGAGCCGCGCCATGCGCGCGCTCCTCGGGTAGCGGCAGGCCTCCGTCCCCCGGCCGCGCGGCGCCGTGCAGGAGCTCGCCAAGCATGACGCAAGTGTCACGGAGACGCGGCCTCGAGGAACCTTGTTCGTTCCCCTCAGCACCGAGGAACTGTCGTAGCCTCCGCACCGAGCCGCTCGCACCGCCTCTTACTACGTGAGGCCCGCTTGGCGGTCACGCGTCGGAACGGAACCATGGGCTTGATCCTCCTAGTCATCGTCGCCATCGGCCTGGTCATGCTCGCGATGTCGGTGGGCGTCCTGCTGAGCGGCCGCTGCCTGCGCGGGTCCTGCGGCGGCCCCGCCGTGCTCGGCGCCGACGGCGACCCGCTGACCTGCGCCGCCTGTCCGAACCGCAAGCCCGCGGCGAGTGGCTGACAGAGGCCTCCACCCTCTCGCCTCTCGCCCCGATCGTCACCATGTCCCGCGAGCGCGCCGCCGGTCGAAGTCGACGCCAGCTACTCGTCCGGCACTCCTCCGGCAGTGCTCAGCCCTTCCTGCGCGGCATGGTCACCCACGACCTCGTCCAGCGGGGGGTCCCATTCGACGCCGCCTACGCCATCGCCCGGGCTCTACGCGACGAGCTTGCCGAGCGAGGCGAGGTGTCCACCGCCGAGCTGAAGGGCCGGATCGGCGAGCGACTGGCGCGCGACTTCTCGCACCTCCCAGCGGCCGGCGCAGCAACGACCGGGGCGCCACGCCTCGAGGTCACCTACGGCGGTCAGTCACAGCCCTTCTCTCGCGGCCTCCTGGCGCAGAGCCTCCATGCCGCCGGCCTGCAGCACGACCGGGCCTACCGACTGGCGCTGGACATCCAGCAGGAGCTCCTGGAGGGCGGGGCCAGGAGGCTCGAGAGCCAGGAGCTGGCGCGCCATGCCGGCGACCTGCTCGAGCGATGGGAAGGCGCCACGGTGGCTGGTCGGTATCGGCTGCTACGCCGCATCGGCGGGTTGGCGCGTCCCGTGGTCGTCTTCCTCGGCGGCGCAACCGGAACTGGAAAGTCGACGCTGGCGGTCGACCTCGCACCGTTGCTACGCATCTACCGGATCAACTCGACCGACACGATCCGCGAGGTCGTGCGCCTCGGCGTGACGCCAGCCATGTTGCCCTCGCTGCACCGCTCGAGCTTCGAGCTCGACGAAGACATCGGCCTGCCTCTCGGCCAAGGCGAAGCCGAGACCCCTGACTGCCTCGTCCGGGCTTTCGAAGAGCAGGCCGTGCGCGTCTGTGTTGCCGTCCGCGCGGTGGTCGAGCGGGCGATCGCCGAGAACACGTCGATCCTGGTCGAGGGTGTACACCTGGCTCCCCCCTGGATCCCGTTCGCGGACCTGGAGGGTGCGGCGTACCAGGTCTCCATCCTGCTGCTCACGTCCGACGAGGAGGTGCACCGAAGCCACCTCCTCGCTCGTGCGCGCCGCTCGGGCAGACGGGCCGAGCGCTACCTCGAGCGCTTCGCAGCGATCCGGAATCTCCAGGAGCTGCTGCTGCAGCGGGCCGAAGAGCACGAAGTGCCGCTCCTGGACACCACCGATCGCGAGCGCACGGCGCAGAACGCGGTGCGTCTGGTCACCGGTGTCCTGCAGCAGCGTCTGCCGGGTCTCGCCGCGCCGGATTCCACGCCGGTGCGGTTGCCTCCCTCCCTGCTGCTGGTGATCGACGGCATGGCGGACCGGCCGCTGGAGTCATTGGGCGGGCGTACTCCGCTCGAGGCTGCCTCGACCCCGACCCTCGACCGGCTCGCGCGCGAGGGTCGGGTCGGTATTGCCGACCCCATCGCACCAGGGGTGGTACCGGATACAGCCTCCGGCATGCTGGCGATCTTCGGCCAGCCGCCGCGAGCGATGAAGCGGGGCGCGATAGAGGCTTTGGGGGTAGAGCTCGTGCTGCCGCCGAGCTCCGTGGCGCTTCGCGGCAACTTCGCGACTCTCGACGAGAAAGGCTTCGTGCTCGACCGGAGGGCCGGCCGAATCCGCGAGGGCGCGGAGGAGCTCGCCGCGGCGCTCGACCGCCTGACCCTTTCGCTCCATGACCCGCTGGCAGAAGGCATCGAGGCCCTGGTGCGACCGGGAACGGAGCACCGCCTCGCGATCGCCCTCGTGGGTCCCGGCCTGTCCCCGGCAATCGCCGGCAGCGATCCGGGCGACGCTGCGATACCCGCCGCAGTGCTCACCCCCCGGCCGCTCTCCGCCGACGACCTCTCCGCCAGCCGTACGGCCGCCGTGCTCACCCTGTTCGAGCAGCAGGCTCGGCGGGTGCTGGCGGACCACCCGGTCAATGCGCGCCGCCGGCGTGCAGGGGCTCCGCCGGCCAATTGCGTGCTCACCCGTGCCCCTGGTCGGATCCACCGTCTCCTGCCGCCGGAACCCAGCGGGCGCACCCTCCGCATGGCCTGTGTCAGCGGAGACTGCACCGTGCTAGGCATAGCACGAGCGGTCGGCGGCAGGGCGCTCCTTGCCGAGCAGTGGACGGCGAACCTCGACACGGATCTGGCGGCAAAGTTCGAGGCCGCTGGCGAAGCGCTGGCCACGCACGACCTCGTGGTACTCCACGTCAAAGGGGCCGATGTCGCGGCGCACGATCGCCGACCCGACCTCAAAGTTGCCTTCCTCGAGGCCTTGGACCGTGAGCTGGGACACTTTCTCGCGCGCGCGAAACCGACCCGACTCGCCGTAGCGAGCGACCACACCACCTACTCGGATAGCGGCCAGCACGGTGCCGATCCGGTGCCCGTGCTGCTGTGGGGCGAAGGAATCGAGCCCGACGCGATCGATCGCTTCGACGAGCGAACCGCCTCCGGCGGCTCGCTGAAGCGATTCGCCCTCCAGAGCTTCATCGATCGTCTGTACGAAACAGGCGACGCTTGAGCGCTGATCCTGAAGCGAGCCGGTGCCCGGTCCGTTGTGCTCCTGACCTACGCCGCCGAGGGTCCCGGGTTGCCCGCTCCCGCTATGTCGCCTGCACGATGCCCCGACACTCTCCGAAGCCGATCGAGCGGAAGCCTTCGCGCTCACAATGCCCGCGCAAGATGACCTCATCGCCATCCTCGAGCATCCTTCGTGTCTCGCCGCTCGGCAGCGAGAGCGGCTCCTCGCCGCGGCGGGTGATCTCGAGCAGGCAGCCGAGGGATCCTGTCTCTGGGCCGGAGACGGTGCCGCTCGCCATCAGGTCACCGGCGCGAAGTGGGCAACCATTGCTGGCGTGGTGCGCCACCATCTGGCCGATAGTCCAGTACATGTCGCGAAAGCTCGACGCGCCGAGCCTGTGCGGTGGCAACCCGACGGCTCGCATCCCCTCTGTCCGCAGGAGCGCCTCGACCCGGATATCGATCGCGGACGGCGAATCGGGCTCCTGGCGTAGGTAGGGCAGCGGCTCGGGATCTCCCGTCGATCGCTCCGGCGCGGGGACGCGGAAGGGCTGGAGCGCATCCAGCGTCACGATCCAGGGCGAGATCGAGGTGGCAAAGCTCTTGCCGAGGAAGGGCCCCAGGGGCTGATACTCCCACGCCTGAATGTCACGAGCCGACCAGTCGTTCACCAGGCACAATCCGAAGACGCGGTCCTCCGCGCGCGAGATCGGCACACTCTCGCCGAGCACGTTCGGTGTGCCCCCGACGAAGAACCCGACCTCGAGCTCGTAGTCCAGCGAGCGAGTGGGACCGTACTCGGGAGGCACACCGCTCGCCTGCGCGCGTTGGCCGCAAGGACGCCGGACCGGTGTGCCCGAGATCACCACCGACGACGAACGCCCGTGATAGCCGATGGGCACCCAACGGTAGTTCGGGAGCAACGGCTGATCGGGACGAAACAGCCGGCCGATGTTCGTGGCGTGGTGGATCGACGCATAGAAATCCGTGTAGTCGCCGACCCGCGCGGGCAGCAAGAGCTCGACCTCGGAGCGCGGTACCAAGCACGGTCGCACCAGGTCGGCAACTCGCGGTTCGGAGAGCAGAGCGCTGAGGCGGCGGCGCAGGGCCCACCACTGCTCCGCGTCGAGCGCCATGATCTGGAACATGGTGTCCGCCACGCAAGCATGCTGCACGGCGGCGCGCAGGTCCTTGACCAGGTGATGGTGTCGAGCTCGCGCCAGGTCCAGCACGCAGTCGCCGATCCCGACACCTATGCGTGCTCGCTCCGAACCGCCGTGGCGAAACCGACAGAATGGGAGGTTCTGGACCGGGAACTCAGTGTCGGTGTCGTCCGCTCCCGGCACCCAGGAGCGCAGCGCCGAATCGTGCGTCTCGTCGAGTCTTCTGCTCATGCCCCTCTATCCAGCGGGGCTGCCGCGAAGGCAGCCGCTCCGTGCCTATACCGCCTCGCCCGCGACGAAAACACCGAGAACCAAAAAAGAAGCGCCAGGCACCCGCCAGTGTATCGCGCAGCGTGGTGATGCGGGCGGTGCGGCGCGGCCTACGCGAGGTGGCTTCAGAAGCCCACGCTCGCAGCGCCCTCTGCGTCGAGCACGCCGAGTCCCGACAGCTCGTCGACCGGCTCGGTGAAGGAGCATGAGCCGAACGAGAAGAAGAAGCCGCGCCGCACCTGATCCATCTCGCGCAGCGACCATTCGCGGTCGCGCCAAGACAGGCCACGCCGGGAGAACCGGAACACTCGGGCGTCCTCCTCTTCCAGGATGGCCATCAGGTCTCGTTCCCTGTTCGCTGACGCTTCTTCGCCCGCGACTAGGAGTGACGCAACAAGCAAATTGAGAAACCCGTGCATGGTCGCGCGCTGGCTGGCCGGCTCGTAGGTCAGCGGGTAGCTTCCCCGAACCGCGTGGTGCAGTCCCGCAGTCGCCTTGAATGGCACGCCCAGGTCGCGACAGGCTCGGAGAAATCGCGCCAGCTCCTGCGCGCTCGGGATCACATCCTCGACCAGACCTCCCGTGCGAACCTTGGCGAAGCTGCCGGCGGCGGCGATGCCAACCAGTCGCTCCTCCAGGCCATGCGACAGTCCGCTGGACAGCGGCACCTCGAAGAAGCTAGGGATATCGCCAGGGAGTCGCTCCGCGAGCGCCCCGATCGTGGAGGCCGGCAACGCCGCCACCTCGAGCGCTGCCACTGTCGCAGCCTCGCCGAGACGCTCGCGCGCCGCGGCCACCGCCTCCAGGTCCTGATCGAACCGTTCGCTGACCAGGACGCTGAGAGACCATGCCTGCTCCGGCACGGCGTCGATGCTGAGGAGCACGCCCTCGAGCTCGAGCAGCCGCGCTGCCGGCACCACGAAGCTGCCCAGCATCCATGCCTGGGGACTCTGTCGATAGCTTGCGTAGCGCCGCGCCGCCTCCTCCATCGAACATGCAGCCGGCGGGAAGAGCCCGGCATAGTCGACCAGGGAAGCGAGCAGTGCGCGCGACGCGGTGAGCTCGACGCCAGCCACCATGGACGTCGTCATGCTTCAGCCTCCAGGAAGGACCGCAGGTCCTCTTCGTTGACCAGCGGCTCACCTGGAGCCACGTTGTCGAGCCGTCCTTCTGTCATCCACTTCTCGAGCCGATCGACCTCGGAGAAGAGATGCTCGAAGCTGTCGACGTGGAAGAGCAACGGCTGAAAGTGGTCGATCTCGAAGTATTGGTTGACCACCCACTCGAGTTGGAAGGGATAGCGCTGGACCTCTGGCGAGATCAGGGAGTGCTCGATCTCGTCGGCCGAGGAGAGCAGCCCGGAACCGTAGACACACAGACCTTCTCCGTCGGGCCGCGTCATCAGCCCGAACTCGACGGTGAACCAGAAGAAGCGCGCCATCGCCTTGATGACGCCCTCCATCACGTGTAGGCGACGCGCCTCGCCATCGATGTCCTGGACCCGGCGCGCCGCCGCGTGCGCCACCTCGCCGAAGCGCACGAGGATGTCCGAGAATCGCCGATCGGTATGCATCGGCACGTGGCCGGCGAGATCGTGGAATATGTCCGGCTCTGGCAGGTAGTCGAGCCGCGCTGCGTCGCGGATCGTGATCGTCGTGGGGAACTCTCGACGGCGCAGGCAATCGAAGAACAGGTAGGCTGGCACGTAGCCGCTCACGGCCCGCGAGTTGAACGCGGACAGCGGCTCGAGGAACCGGTTGACGTCCTCGAGCCGCGGGATGCGCTGCGGATCGAGCGCCAGCTTGTCGAGCCCTTCGAGGAACTTGGGGTGGGCGTGGCGCCGCCACTTCGGCAGCAGGCCGGCATAGAGCTGCCGCCAGGACTCTTGGTTGGCCTCGCTGTAGCGCTCGTAAGGCTGGTGGATGAAGAGCTCACCGTGTTGCCGCGCGCTCTCGATGAACGGCGCCCGGTTGGTGGTGAGGTCGGCGGTCAGCACTTCGATCATCGCCAAGCCCTCCAGTCGGTGCATCGCGTTTCTTTGTTTCGCTACCCGTGAGCCCAGCTCTTGTGGTACTGCGGGTCCTCGAGCTCGCGCGCTTGACGCGTCAGGCGTAGCGGGCGAAAGGTATCGACCATCACCGCCAGCTCCTCGGTGCCGGGCTTTCCGATCGAGCCCTCGTAGGTGCCCGGGTGCGGGCCGTGCGGGATGCCGTTGGGGTGCACCGTGATCGACGCTCGCTCGATCCCCTTGCGCGACATGAAGTCGCCCTCGACGTAGTAGAGGACCTCGTCGGAGTCGACGTTCGAGTGGTTGTAAGGCGCGGGTATCGCCAAGGGGTGGTAGTCGAAGAGGCGCGGCACGAACGAGCACACCACGAACCCGGGGCCGTCGAAGGTCTGGTGCACCGGTGGCGGCTGGTGGATGCGGCCGGTGATCGGCTCGAAATCTTCGATGTTGAAGGCATAAGGCCACAGATGGCCGTCCCAGCCGACGACGTCGAGCGGGTGGTGTCCGAACCGGTAGCTCGTGATGCGGTCGCGCGCCTTCACGCGCACCTCGAAGTCGCCCTCCTCGTCGTGCGTGACGAGTTGCTCGGGCGGCCGAATGTCGCGTTCGCAATAGGGCGAGTTCTCGAGGAATTGGCCAAAACGGTTGATGTAGCGCTTCGGCGGCTCGATGTGGCCGTGCGCCTCGATCACGAGCAGGCGCTGCTCCACTCCCTCGTCCGGCACCAGGCGCCACAGCACACCGGTGGGCAGCACCAGGTAGTCGCCTGGCCGA
>DATLFI010000306.1:0-8467 GCA_035524895.1 Thermoanaerobaculia bacterium
GAGCCGATTGCGCGCGTTCGGCGTGCCGCGGGTCGGGTCGTGAGCCTCCGTCACCTCGACCGGCACTGCCGTGCTGGCGCAGGTGTTGTGATCCAGGCGCCGCAGGCCCTCCTCGACGGGCAAGCGCTGCGCGCCTGACACGTTCCTCCGCTCGCTATCCTCGGCATCATGAAAGCCATCGAGCTGCACGCCGAGCCGCTGACGCGCGAAGCGTTCGCCCCCTTCGGCGACGTCATCGACGCGCGCGGCGTCGCGGGTGTCGCGATCAACGACGGCAACGCGCTGCGCTTCGACGACTTCTGCTCGGTCGACGTGGCGACCGGCGGAGGGCATCCGCGTCTCGCGATCTTCCAGGTGGAAGCTGCGTCGTCGCCGCTGTCGCTGCGCCTGCTCGAGCGCCACCCCCTCGGCACGCAGGCGTTCGTGCCGCTCGCAGGCCAGCGCTTCGTGGTCGTGGTGGCGCTCCCTGGGCTCGGGCCCGACGAGCTCGTCCCGGCCCAGCTGCGCGCTTTCGTGACCGACGGGCGGCAAGGTACCAATTATCGCCGCGGCACCTGGCACCACCCGTTGCTCGCCCTCGACGGCGGCGAGTTCCTGGTGCTCGACCGCGGCGGACCGGGCGTCAACGGCGAGGTGGTGCCGTACGAGCAGCACGGCGTGATGGTGAAGCCGTAAGGCACGTCGCGCTGCCGCCGCTCAACCTCGCACTGGCGCGCGACCTGGTGGACTCGACCCGTGTGGCGCGTCTGCTGGCTGGCTATCGCGACCGTCCCGCGGCCGACCTCGACGCTCTAGCACTCGTGCTCGTGCGGCTGTCGCAGCTCGCGATCGACCAGCCGCTGGTGCGCGAGCTCGACGTCAACCCGCTCCTGGTCGACGAGCGCGGCGTGGTCGCGGTCGACGCGCGCGTCCGTCTGGACCTGGGACCGAGACGGGGTCTCGAGCGCCTCGCGATCCGCCCGTACCCCGCCGAGCTCGAGGAGACGGTGCAGCTCTCCGACGGCACCGCGATCATGCTGCGGCCGATCCGACCCGAAGACGAGCCCGCGCACCAGCGCCTGTTCGCCTCGCTCGACCCCGAGTCGGTCTACTTCCGCTTCTTCAGCGTGGTGCGCGAGCTGCCGCACGAGCGGCTGGCGCGCTACACCCAGATCGACTATGACCGCGAGATGGCGTTCATCGCGACGCGAACCGAGGACGGCGAGGTGCGCACGCTCGGCGTGGTCCGCGCGATTCTCGGTGGCGGCGAACGACGCAGGGCGGAGTTCGCGATCGTGGTCGATCCCCGCTACCAGGGGCTGGGCCTCGGCTACCGGCTGCTGCGCAAGGTGATCGACTACTGCCACGATCAGGGCGCGGTGGCGGTGGTCGGACAGGTGCTGTGGGAGAACCCGCGCATGCGCCGCCTCGCGGAGGACCTGGGCTTCTCCTCGCGTCGCCTCGAGGGCAACGTGCTCGAGGTCACGCTGCCGCTGCGCGAGCTGCGCTCGGCCGAGCCCGTTGCGGCGGGCTCGGCCCGTTGACGTAAACGCGCACCCCGACACCACCGCGAAGCGCACCGGGGGACTCGGCCTGTTCGAGAACCGAGACCCGCACACGGGAAATCCTCGATATCGCTCGAAGTCGCCGGCGCCTACCCTCTCGTGTAGGAGGTGGCCCATCATGAAAGTCTCAGGAATCTCGTCGGAGTCGGAGTCCGGAATGCATCGGCCGCATCGGCCCTCGGACCACCCTCCGAGCCACGTTGTCGAGTCCAGTCTCGACCGGAAGTTCTTCGAAGGTATGGACGCGACGCTCGAGTCCCTGTGGCGGCGCTACTGGCTGGCCGAGCTCGGCGTCGAGAAGGGGATCGCCAAGCTGGGGGTCGGCAACCGGCTCGGTGCCGAGCCCTGGCCAGGATCCTCATAGCTGCCCGTGCATATAATCGGGGGTCTCTGGAGTCGAGAAAGCAAAGACTGACCGACTGGAGACCTTTCGATGAGAGCACCTCTTCTTGCCCGCCGATCGCCGTGCAACTTCCGGGTCGCGCACCTGCTGACGTTGTCCGTCCTCCTCGCCGCTCCGGCGCTGGCCCAGCGTCTCGAGCCCCACCCACCGGTGGTCTGTGGCGGCAACGAGGACGTGGAGATCCGCGGGAAGCTGATCGAGACCGACGGCAACGCCGTGACGGTGACCGGCCACTGCGATGTCGTCATCCGCGACAGCCGCATCGTCGCCGGCGGATATGCGGTCGTCGCCATTCACCACGGTGACGTGGAGGTCCGCGACAGCCACGTCGAAGGCGGCAAGGGCGGGCTGGTCGCGATCGACCACGGCGAGATCTCCTATCGCGACAGCACGGTACGGGGCGGGGTCGCTGGAGGTGGCCGGCACGCGGAGCTCGAGGACGAAGGTGGCAACGATGTCTCCGGCAGAGTCGCCGAGATACCGGCGACCCACGTGATCCTCCAAGGCGGCTCGGTGAAGGTGACGACCTCCGGGGTGAGCACGCCGAGCGTCGAGGTCGACGCGAGTGGTGTCCGCGTCGGCGGTGCCGGCGGCGTGTCGGTCGACGAGAGCGGCATTCGCGTGGGCGGCGGCCAGGCCAGTGTCAGCGTCGACGAACAAGGCGTGCGCGTTGGCGCCGGCCAGGCAAGCGTCAGCGTCGACGCCCAGGGAGTGCGTGTGGGCACCGGCGGCGCGGCGGTCCAGCTCCGGACCGGCACGCCCCTCGTCTGCAACAAGAACGCGCGTCTCACCATCGAAGGCCAGGACATCGTGACCGACGGCGAGGGAGTCGCGGTGCTCGCGAACTGCAACGTGACGATCCGCAACAGCCGCATCATCGCGGACGGCTACGCGGTGCTCAACACGGCCAGCGGGATCATCGAGATCGAGAACAGCCACATCGAAGGCCGCCTCGGCGGAATCCTCCTGAGCGGCAACGGCACGGTCCGCTATCGCAGCACCGTCGTGCGCGGCGGTGCGCTGTCGACCGCCAAGGGCACGCTCGCCGACCAGGGCGACAACCGGGTGAGCGGCACCGTCGACCTCTCGGGCCTCGGCGACGCGATCGTGCGCGCTGCCTCAGGGAGCTCCGCGAGCGTGGCGCCCCCGGCGGCGACACCTCGAGACGGCATCCGCGTCGACGCCGGCGGCGTCCAGATCGGGGACATCGAGGTCACCGCAGCCGGCATCCGCATCGGCCAGGACCTTCTGGCGCTCGAGACCGTCGGCGACTTCGTCCGCCTCGAGGCGGCGGGAGCCGCGATCGACGCCGCCTGGCGGTCGAGAGCCTCGACCTATTCGGCCGCCGACACGGTCCGCCTGATGGACGAGCTCGGCGCGCGCGTTGAAGGCGGCGTCACCCACGTCGACCTCGCCGGCGACGTGCTGTTCGATTTCGGCAGCGCCGCCGTGCGACCCGATGCCGCCGCGCAGCTGGTCAAGGTCGCGCACGTGCTCCGCCAGAAGGCACAACGCGAGGTCCAGGTCGTCGGCCACACCGACTCGGTCGGCTCGGACGAGGCCAACCAGAAGCTCTCGGAGGCGCGCGCGATCGCGGTGATGGCCTGGCTCAACCAGCACCAAGGCATCCCCGCGAACCTGATCAAGGCGCGCGGCCTGGGAAAGAAGCAGCCGGTCGCGCACAATACCAAGCCCGACGGAAGCGACGATCCAGCCGGGCGGGCGCGCAACCGGCGAGTCGAGATCGTGTTCTAGCGAGGCGTCGAGCGCAAGCGCTGCGAGTGCGTCGGCGCTCCTTTGAAACCGGGCCAGGGCTCTGCCGTATATCCGTTCATGGATATACCCGACGACGAGAGCATGGGCGGCTCGACCTCGGCGGAGCGACGCGACGTCGTCGACCTGCTGCCCCTGCGACCGCTCGTATTCGAGCTGCTGCTCCTGCTCGGTCGTAGCGAGCAGCACGGTTACGCGCTCATGCGCGCCCTCGCCGACCGTGCCGAGCGGCGCATCGTGCTCGGGCCGGCAACGCTGTATCGAACCCTGAAAGAGCTGCGCGAGCGCGGCCTGATCGAGGAGGCCGAAGCCACCGTCGGCGACGATGACGAACGGCGACGTACCTACCGCCTGAGCGACTTCGGACGCGACGTCGCCGCCGCCGAGGCCGAGCGCCTGGACTCCCTCGTTGCCGCCGCGCGGGCGGCGCGCCTGCTGCAAGGTCCGGCACGGACCCGGCGCCATCGCGCATGAAGCGCGCGCGTACCGCCGCCGAGCGGCTCACCGCGGTCCTGCTCCACCTCGCGCCGCAGCGGTTCCGCGACGAGGCCGAGGCGGAGCTCCTCGCTCTGGCTAGGGAGTCCGCGCAGAACGCCCACGGCACCGCGCGCGTGACGCTTCTCCTGCGCATCGCCGCCGACCTGCTGCGCGCCGCAGCGGCCGAGCATGCAGCGAGGCGACCACGGCTCTCGGCGCCGCGCTTCCACCTACAGCCGCGCTCCGCGACCCGGAGCTTCTGGAGACATCGCATGGACGGACTGCTGCGCGACCTGCGCGACGCGACCCGCAACCTCGTTCGAGCGCCAGGCCTCGTGACGGTGGTGACACTCACGCTGATGCTCGGCATCGGCCTCAACACCGTGATCTTCAGCCTGGTCGACCAGACCCTGCTGCGACTGCTGCCCGTCGCGGAGCCCGAGCGGCTGGTGCGTGTCTACACCAGCGACTACGACAGCGGACCGCTCGGATCGACCTCGTTTCCAGACTTCCTCGACTTCCGCGCGCAGGCCGCAACCTCGCTGTCGGACCTCGCGGCGTTCCTCGGCGTCACGGTGCAGCTCGACTCCGGCGGTCCCGGGGGCGAGGTCGGGCACGCCAGCGCTGAGGTCGTCACGGGCAACTACTTCGCCACCCTGGGGCTGCACCCCTACAGCGGCCGCTTCTTCGACGCCACCGAGCCGGGGCGAGAGGCTCCAGCCGAGGCGGTGCTCTCGTTCGCGGCGTTCGAGCAGCGATTCGGCGGTGACCTGCGCATCGTCGGCGAGCGCGTGCGGGTCAACGGCCAGGCGTTCACGATCGTCGGCATCGCCCAGCCCCGCTTCCGCGGCCTCGATGCCGGTCTGCGCCCGGAGCTGTGGCTGCCGATGTCGAGCTTCGCCGACGCCATCCCGATGCTCCGCGGGCGCGACTTCCTCGCCCAGCGCGGCTCGCGCTGGCTAAACCTGGTCGGCCGGCTGGCGGAGACCTCGAGTGCCGATCGCGCGCAAGTCGAGCTCCAGACTGCGATGAACCGACTCGCGGCGACCTTCCCCGACACCAACCTCGGCACGGCCCAGGAGCCCGACAACCCGCGCCCGATGACGGTCCTCTCGGCGCAGGACGGCAGGCTGGGTAGCGCTCTCGACGCCACCGTGAGCACCTCGCGCCTGCTCTTCGTGCTGGTCGGCGTCGTGCTGCTGGTGGCCTGCATCAACGTGGCGAGTGTGCTCTTCGCCCGAGGTCTCGATCGAAGCAGAGAGCTCGCCGTCCGCCTCGCCCTGGGCGCCCGGCGCGGTGCGGTGGTCCGGCAGCTCTTGGTCGAGGGCGTTCTCCTGGCCTGCGTGGGCGGAGCCGCAGGCCTGCTGTTCGCCTGGATGGTCTCGCGCGCTCTTGCGGCGGACCTGCTGCCGGCGCTGGCAGGCGGTCTCGCCATCGACGGGCTCGAGCTCGACCCGCGCGTGCTGTCCTTCACGGTCGCCCTGTCGGTCGCCACTGGTCTCGTGTGCGGGCTTGCGCCTGCGCTTCGTCTGCGACGGTCGGCCCTGCTCCCAGACCTGCGCGGCGACCGCGCATCGTCTGGAGGCTCGCGACGGCGCGCCGGGCTCGCCGAGGTGCTCGTCGTGGTACAGGTAGCCGGCGCGTGCGTGCTGCTGGTCGCCGCGGGATTGCTCGGTCGCAGCCTCGCGCGCCTGGTCGCGGTCGACCTCGGCTTCGACCGCGAAGGCGTGGTCCTGGCTTCGATGGCGCCCGCCCTGCAGGGCTACGACCCGGCGCGCGGCAGCGAGCTCTACCGCGCCGTGCTCGAGGAGGTCCAGGCGATACCCGGGGTCGACGCGGCGAGTCTCTCCAGCGTCGTGCCGGTGCAATCGGCGGGTGCTCGGCGCGGCTTTCGGATCGAGGGGTACCAGCCCGCTCCGACCGAGTCGACCGAGATCAACCTGAACTTCGTGAGTCCCGGCTACTTCCGCGCGCTGCGTGTCCCGCTGCTGCGGGGGCGGCCGTTCGTCGAGAGCGACCACGCGGAGGCACCGCCCGTAGCGATCGTGAACGCGGCCTTCGTCGAGCGCTACCTCGGCGGCGGTGAGGGCGTCGGACGCCGAATCGGTGGCGAGGAGCTCGAGATCGAGATCGTCGGCGTCGCGTCGAACGGCAAGTACCGGAACCTGCGCGAAGACACCCTGCCCTACGTCTACATCCCGCTGTCGCAGAGCTACTGGCCCGCCGTCAGCCTCGCGGTGCGCAGCGCAGCCGGCGACCCCCTCGCGCTCGTCGACCAGGTGCGCGCCGCCGTCGCGCGGGTCGACTCCGACCTGCCGCTCACTCGTGTCCGTCTCCTCCACGACCACGTCGGCGCCGCGGCGGCCGAAGAGCGCAGCCTCGCCATCCTGGTCAGCGGCTTCAGCGTCCTGACGCTCGCTCTCGCAGCGATCGGCCTCTACGGCGTGCTCGCGACGGCGGTGGCGCGACGACGGCGCGAGCTCGGCATCCGCAGCGCGCTCGGCGCGAGCCGCGCCGAGCTCCTAGGCATGGTGTTCTCGCGAGGCTTCGCGCTCACCGCGCTCGGCATCGTCGTCGGCGGACTTGCCGCGGCCGGCACGGCGCGTGTCCTCGCCACCCGACTCTTCGGCGTCGGAACCCGCGACCCTGCCACCCTAGGCGTCACCGTTCTGGTGCTCGGCTCGGTCGCCGCCCTCGCCTGCCTGGTGCCGGCGCGACGCGCCACCAAGGTGGACCCGGCGACAGTGCTGCGCATGGAGTAGAGCGCAGCGTACAGGCCGGTTCACTTCACTCGCCGCGTTCCTGCTGCACGAACCGCTCGACGTGGCGCTCCAGCACCGCGAGCGGGAGCGAGCCGGGAGCCAGGATCGCCTCGTGGAAGGCGCGCACGTCGAAGCGCTCCCCCAGAGCCTCCTCGGCGCGACGCCGTAGCTCGAGCAGCTTGCGCTTGCCCATCTGGTAGGCGAGCGCCTGCGCCGGCATGTCGGTCGAGTAGCGCAGCGACTCGCTGGCGATCTGGGTCTCCGACTCGAGGGTGTGCTCGAGCTGGTAAGCGCGGCCCTGTTCGAGCGACCAGCCGAGCGCGTTCATTCCGGTGTCCACCACCAAGCGCGACGCGAGGAAGATCTCTAGAACGTACATGCCGTAGCGACTGTAGGCGTCCTCGTAGATGCCCGCCTCTTCGCCAAGGTACGACGCGTAGGAGCCCCAGCCCTCGATGTACGCGCCGTGCATCGAGTTGCGCCGGATTTCGGGCAGCGACTCGTTCTCGAGCTGACGCGCGATCTGGAAGTGATGGCCGGGCACCAGCTCGTGGAGGGAGATCGCCGCGAGACCGATCCAGGATCTCTGGTCGAGCCGCGAACCGTTGAAGTAGTAGATGCCGCGCGGCTCCTGCGGCGTCGGCGGATCGTAGTAGCCGTAGGTCTGCGCGCCTTCGAGCGCCGGGTCGAGCCGCTCGACTCCGTAGGGCGCTGCGGGCCGGCTCTCGAAGAGCCCCTCCACCTTGGCTTCCATGGCATCCGCTGCGGCCATCAACCGCTCGCCGACCTCCTCGTGGGTCTCGGGGAAGTACTTCGGATCGGTCCGCAGCAGCCGGTGGAACTCCTCGCGACTGCCGGTGAACCCCACTTCGGCGCGCGCGGTCGCCATCGCCTCGTCGAGCTCCGCGACCATCTCGTGTCCTATGCGATGGACCTCCTCGGGAGTTATTTCGAGGGTGGTCGAGCGCCTCACGGCGAACCGGTAGTACTCGTCGCCATCGGGAAAGCGCGCCGCCCCTACCTGGTCGCCAGAAGCTTGGGCGTACTCGCCTTCGAGGAACGCAGCGAGGCGCTGCAGCGCCGGGTCGATGCGCTCGGCGACCAGCGTCGCGACGCCCGCAGCGAGGCGGTCGCGATCCGCCTGGGCCAAGCTCTCGAGGCGACCCTGGGCCACCGCGAACGGGCCGTCGGCCGCAGGTCGCAGCGCCGCGCGCACCAGCCCCTGGATCGCGGGCAGGTTCTGTTTCGGCACGACGATGCCCCGCTCGAGTTGAGCCCGCGCTCGCGTCTCGAGCGCGGCAACATACCCCGGGACCTGCCCGAGCACGTCCAGGTAGCGGTCGACGGCGGCAGGATCCGCGAACGAGAACCCTCCAAAGATCTGTCGCAGCGAGGGAAGCGGCGACTGGTACGGCGTCAGCACCATCTCGTGCCAGAACCAGCGCAGCCCCTCGACCTGGATCCCGAGATCCCAGCGCAACGCCTCGCGCGTGAGCCAGTCGTCGTGG
>DATLFI010000307.1:0-4015 GCA_035524895.1 Thermoanaerobaculia bacterium
AGAGCTGCCCGGGCAAGGTCCACCACCGCATCGGCGTGGGAGGGGAGGAGTGGGCCGAGCAGATCGAGCCGCTGCTCGATCGCTTCACTGCGGCTCGCTGAAGGAGAGCGCGACGCGGGCCGCTACCGGCTCGTCGCTGGAGCCGTCGCGCGAGCCGCTGTTTCGCCGCTGCGCCGCGTAGCCCTGGCCGGTGCCGGGGTGTGGCTCGTGCTCGCCGACCAGGTGCCGAAACTCGCTCGGCACGGGCCGGACCGGCTCCAGCTCGGGGATGGGGCGCTTGGGGGAGGGGACGAGCGTGGGCGCTGCGGCGACGTCCTCTTCGCCGAGGAGCTGGCGGCGGATGGCGCGCGCCAGCACCTCGGCGAGCGCCGAAGGGACGGCATTGCCGAGCTGGCGCTGGACGGCCTGGAGGCTGCCGAGCACCTGGTAGTCGTCGGGGACCGTCTGCAGGCGGCACAGCTCGCGGGCCGACAGGCGCCGGCTCTTCCAGTGGAAGGGGCCGACCGCAGGTCCCGGCTGGGCCTGGATCGTCCATGCCGGGCGATCCTTGGCGAGCTTGAGCAGGAAGCTCCAGAAGCGGCGGCGCCAGCCGAAGAGAGGCAGCCCCCCGCCGCGCTCGGTGTGCCAGAGGTAATTCTGCCCCTCCGGGATCGATGGCAACAGATCAGCCCACTTGCCCCGCATGCGCAGCTCGGGATGCTCGTCGTCCTCCCCGAGATCGCCGAGAGCATCCCAGGCGGTGGTGTGGGTGGGTGGGCCATCGAGGGCCACCTGGCCATCGTCCGGCAGCGGCTGGTGAGTGGCGGCCGGGAAGCGGAAGTCGACCCCCTCGCGCGAGCCGATGACGAAGACCCGCTCGCGCAGCTGCGGCACGCCGTAGTCGGCGGCATTGAGACGCTTGACCGAAAGGGTGTAGTGGGTGCCGCGCTCACGATTGATGCGGTCGATGGTGCGGCGGATCAGGTCGAGGCCCTCGCTCTTGCCCTCGTAGGCGAGGCCGGGGACGTTTTCGAGCAGGAAGGCGCGCGGCAGCGCGTCGCGCAACACCCGCAGATAGGCGGCGAGCGTGCCGGCACGCGGGTCGTCGAGCCGCAGCGTGTCGCCGTTTGCCCAGTAGCCGGACTTGGAGAAAGGCTGGCAGGGTGGGCCGCCGATCAGCACGTCGGCCTCGGCCTCGCCCAAGGAAGCGGTGGCGAGCAGCTCCTTGGAGGAGACGCTGTGGATGTCGCGGTCGAGGACTGGCCAGGGGCGGTTGTGCCGCAGAGTGCCCACCGCCTCGGCGTCGATCTCGACGGCGACAGCGGTGTCGAAGCCGGCAGCCGCCAAGCCGAGGTCGAGACCCCCGGCTCCAGTGTAGAGGCTGATCACCTTCGGCATGCGTTGCTCGGCACTCTAACAATCGGATCTTCGAGATGCCAGTTACGCCCTTTTTACGCTCCTTGCCTCCGCTTGTCAAGATGCGTTCGGTGGTGGCCGCGGTCGTCGAGCGCGAGCAGGATGCGGCGAACGATCTCCTTGGTCCCGGCGTGGATGTCCGACTCCCAGAAGCGGAACACGGTCCAGCCCCGTCCCTCGAGGAGAGCCCGGTGTCTGCGATCCCGTTCGATGTTCCGCTCGATCTTCGCGAGCCAGTAAGACCCGTTCGTCCCACGGGCGAGCTTCCTGCGCCGTGCCCGCCAGTCCTTGCCGTGCCAGAAGTCGCCGTCGCAGAAGACGATGAGGCGAGCCCCAGGAAAGACGATGTCGGGCCGGCCGGGTAGCTCGGCGACGTCCTTACGGTAGCGACAGCCGGCACGCCAGAGGGCCTGACGCAGGAGGATCTCGCAGCGGGTGTCGCTCTTTCTGCTGGCGCCGCGGGCGGCCGCGCTTGCTCGTTCCGAGGCGGGGCGGCGCCCCTTGTAGCTCGGAACTCTACCTTCCGGGCTCATTCGCCGGCCGACACTGCGAGAGGATCCCACGGCGTAGAGTCTAGCTGTCGGCGCCAGCCGCCCGATCGACCTGGCGGTGCCGAAGCCGGCCCAGGTGGACGTCACGCGCTTCGTCGCCGAGGGCCTCGCCTTCTGGCAGGCGCTCGCTACGACGTCGCCTACAACGTCGAGCGGCTCGAGACCGCCCTCTGGTGGGAGGTCGGAGGAGCGCGTAGCGACGGCTCGCAGCTGCGAGCGTCTTCGACCACACCGGCGGCCCCATCCGGGTGGCAGCGGCTCGGGGACGCAGGCGGCGACCAGCCTCGACGGCCGCGGCCTGCCGGTCAAGGTGGTGCGGCCGCAGGGCAGGGCTTCGGCCTCTATGCCTATGATCTCGACGGCTCGCTGCAGAGCGAGAACCGATGCCGCGGAATGAAGGCCGCTCCCGGGGCATGAAGGCCGCTGCCAGCTGCCAGCGCATGAGCGTTACGGCGCCTCTCCGACTGCTACCGGTGCGGGCAGGGGGGTACGGGCCCTCCGGTAGAATGGCACTGTCCTCCAGGAGCCGGAGAAAGACGATGTCTAGTGCTACGAGCGCCAAAGACCGCATTCGCAAGATCGTCGAGGAGCAGCCCGACGACAGCTCCTTCGACGAGATCCTGAAGGAGATCGCCTTCGTCCGAATGGTCGATCGGGGCCTCGCGGACTCCGACGCCGGCCGCACCGTCAGTCACGAGGAAGTGAAGCGGAGGATCGCAGAGTGGCGGCAATCCGGTGGACCGACGAAGCGATCCTCTGGTTGAGTGAGATCCACGAGTACATCTCGCGCGACAGTCTGGATGCCGCCCAGCAGGTCGTCGAGGGCATCACGCACAAGGCTGAGACCCTCGAGATCTTCCCGCAGGCCGGTTATCGCTTCGAGCATCAGGGCCGTGAGCTGCGCATCCTCCTCTACGGGCATTACCGCATCGCCTACTTGATCAAGCCTTCTGGCGACATCGACATCCTCGGCGTCTACCATGGCGCCCTCGACCTCGCGCGACATCTTCCGAGCCTCTGAAGCCCAGCGCACTGCCCGCGCCAAAGGCCCCCATCGCGATGCCCGCAGGTGGGCCGGCACCTCTTCTCCCGCAGCCAGCCAGTTGTAGATCGTCTGCCGGGTACGGCCCAGGTGGCGTGCCACCTGCGCGATCGGCATTCGAGCGACCTCCTCGGCGTCGTGCCTCTTGTCCAGTGCGCACGATCTTTACCGATGGAGGTCGCTCTCCTCTGGTGTCTCGTGTCTGAGGTCCGAA
Source organism: Thermoanaerobaculia bacterium (assembly GCA_035524895.1). GTDB lineage: Bacteria > Acidobacteriota > Thermoanaerobaculia > Multivoradales > Multivoraceae > DATLFI01. The sequence continues at coordinate 3,203 of DATLFI010000307.1, forward strand.
CCCGGCCTGTGGAGGCCGCCGCCCCGTGGACGCCTGTGGAAGGCGGCGCCTTCGACGGGCCCTCCCGCACCCCCTCCCCGCCCACCGGGCGGGGAAAACGCCGACGGCGTTTCTACAGCCACCACACCTTAGGCCTTGGGCTCGCTGACCCGTCGCCTCATTCTGCTGCTCCCGTCTCCGGCCGGCTCGACGAATGCGGCAGGCGACCGCAGGAAGGACGAGTAGCGGCTACGCGTCCCTCGCTGGATCCGCTCTTCCGCTTCCGCCGCCGCGCCCTTGGCCAGGCTGCGGTCCGCGTAGGCGGCGATCTCGGCGAGCTGTTCGAGGGGCTTTTCGAGGCGCGGGTCCTGGGTGTTGCGCAGGACGTCCTCCTTGGCGAAGAGGAGGGCGAGAGCGGGGAAGTCGACCAGGCCGGTGAGGCGCGCGTCGGTCCAGGAGTCGCGGTCGAGGCCCAGGGCTTCGAGGTCGGCGAAGCTGCTGGCCACCAGGGTGCCGGCGGCGTAGAGGGCGAGGGGAGGGGGTCGTCGTCCCCCACAGACGCCCCCTGGAAAAACCGCGTGGAGGTCTGCGAGTCCACGTACGGGCGCGAGGGAGGAACTCCTCGGGCACCGGCGAGCACGTACAATGAGCGCTATGAGCAGCATCAAAGAGGAGGCCCGTCAGCTCGTTGACAAGCTCCCGGAGGAGGCGACCTGGGATGACCTGATGTACGAGATCTACGTACGTCAGAAGATCCACGCGGGCCTCGAAGCGGTGAAGCAAGGACGGGTCGTCCCGCACGACGAAGTCAAGGAGCGCTTCGCGTCTCGCTGA
>DATLFI010000308.1:0-34230 GCA_035524895.1 Thermoanaerobaculia bacterium
CCGGGCAACCGGACGGTCGTCGATTGCCGCTGGCGGAGCCGGTAATCCGCGTTGTTGGGTGCCGTGGCTCCGGCCCCCGCCCCGGCGATGGAGTTGACGCGGATGTCGACGCAGGAGGTGAAGCTGTCCGAGGGTAAATCGACGGTGCCGTTGTTGAGGTGGATGCCGTTGAAGTTGGAATTGATGGTCCCGGGATTGCCGATCGTGTTGCTGGTGACCGTGGCGTTGAAAGTCACCGGATTGCCCATGGCGTCGCCGGCCTGAAGCAGGATGCCGTGATTGTTGTACTGCCGGATCGTGTTGGCGTTGACCAGCACCGTGTGATCACCGCCGCCGTTGGACTCGATCTGGATCCCGCCGGCGCCGGTCGAGCCGGAGTTGGCCACAGCGGCCAGACCGATCCGGTTGTTGGAGATCGTGCCAGAGACCACGGCCGGCGAGTTGGCAGCGTTGACGAAGATCGCGGCGCCGCGTGAGTCGCGGGTGTCGTTGTTGTTGATCTCGTACGTCAGGGTGCCGATCGCGGCCAGCCGGATGCGAGAGCCACCCGAGCCGATGTTCGAGTGGTTGTTGCTGAAGGCGCTGTTCCGGATCACGACGTCCATCGACGCCCCGGTCTGCGGAGACGCCGCGACCCAGTCCGCCCTCGCGCTGGTGAAGGTGCATCCGTCGATGGTGCCGTTCACCACTGTGCCGGCGCCGCTGCTCTCGAGGGTGATGCCGTTGTCGCCGAAATCCGTGCTGTTGGCGCCGATCGTGGTGTTGGTGAACTGGATGCGGTTGAGGGTTCCCGAAGTGTTTCGGACCGTGACGTTGTCCTCCCACCCGCCGCTGATGTTGGAGTCGGTGATCGAGGCGGTTCCGGTGAGGTTGGTGAACGAGACGCTGCCCTCGTCTAGGCTGTCGTTGGTGCCGTTGCTGCCGCTGATCACGGTGTTGGTCATGTCGAAACCGACGACGCCGGAGCCGCGGATGGCGAAGTTGGAGAAGTCGTTGAGCTGCAGGCGGGCCAGCGAGACGTTGCGGGTGTTGTTGAGATAGATCCCGATTCCCACGGAGGTGTTGCCGTCGGCGCCGGTCTTGTTGGCGATGGTGCCGCCCGAGCCCGCCGTGCCCGTGCCCTTGACCTTGAGCCCGCCGCTCGTTCCCGTCCCGTCGAGGATGATGCCGGTGGCCGAGCCGCCGCTCGAGGAGATGCTCCGGAACTCCAGATTGTTCGCGCCGATCGTCGTGTTGGCCACGTTGAGCGCCGTGCCGGTCGTGGAGGTGAGGGTGTTGACCAACAGTCCGGTCGCGCCGGCGTTGCACGGGTTCTCGTCGCACACCTCGACGTTGCCGCCGCCCGTGGCGGTGAACGCCGCACTCGCGCCCGTGTTGGCCGAGAGGCCGCCGCGGAAGCTGATCGTCGAGCCGCCGTTGCTGGTAAGCGAGAGGCCGCTGCCGGTCTCGCTGATCGCGCCGGTAAACGCGACCGTGTCGCTGGTGCGTCCCGTGATCGCAACAGCGTTGCCCGAGGTGTTGGTGATCGGGATGCCGAGCGACACGCTGCCGTTGCCGCCCGAGATGTTCACCGCCGTGCCCGAGGCGCCGACCGGATCAGAAATCTGACCGGCGCCTGCCGAGAGTGCCGTGCCAGCCACGCCGCCGAAGGCGTTGACCAGCGACACTCCGTTCGTGGTCGAGTTCGTACTCTGGAGCGTGCTGAATGGCAGATTCACGGAGGCGTTGTTGACGCTCACCGCCGGGCCACCGTTGGCCTCCACGATGCTGCCGGGCCCCACGACTAGGCGGGCACCGGTGCCGCCCGCAGCGTTCAGCGCGCCGGTGCTGCTGACACCGAGGCCGGTGCCGTTCGAGGCGAAGATGTCGAGGTCGGTAAAGGCGAGGTCTCCAGCTACGTTGGTCAGCACCATGCCGGAGGCACCGACGCCGTTGCCCGCGCCCGACGCGCCGACCACCGTGTTGCCACCGCTCACCTGGTTGAACGGCGCTCCCGGCGTCACGTCGAAGATCGCGCTCGTAACCAAGATGCCGGAGCCCAACGTGTCACCGTGCACGCTGTTGTTCGCGAAGCCGGTGATCGTGGTGTTGCCGCCTCCGGAACCGTCGATCACGATCGCGTTGCCGCTCGACGAGATCACGTTCGCGTTGGTGTTGAAGTCCACCCGCAGCAACCCGGCCGCTCCCGTACGAGCATCGAACGCGTTCCCGCGTCCGCCGAGCGCGTTGTTCGACACCGTGACGGTCGTGGTACCCGTGCTGTTGGCGTTGACGTCGATACCCTCGATGCCGTTCGTGGCGTCCGAGCTCACAATGTTGTTGCTGATCAGCACGGTTACGCTGTTGGTGCCGGTAGCAGTCACATCGATGCCGTTGTCGCGACCGCTGATGTCGAGGCCGCGGATCTCGACGCCCGTGAAGCTCGCCGCGGTCGCGGGGACGTCCACACCGTTGTCGTCGGGCAGCCCCGCTGCCCCGATGTTGGTGATCTGCGGACGATTGGCGGCGTTGCCGACCAGCAGCGTGGCGGGAGGCTCCGGGCCGCCGTCGTCGGGGTCGACGATCAGGTCCACGGCCTCGCCCAGTAGCTTCTGCTGGTCCTTGAGCGTGATCCCGGCGTCCTGGTTGGCCGTCGTGCCGTCGCCGCCGCGCACGTAGATGACGTGGCCCGCTGCCGAGGCGGCCTCGGCGTCGGAGAGCGTGCTGAACGGATCGGTCGAGGTGCCGCTCCCGGTGTTGGGCGCGCCGCCGTTCGCTTCGTTGTCGACGTACCACACCATCTTCGCGAGGTTGATGGTCACCGTCCCGGTGTCGGTGGCGCCGAAGGTGTCCTGGACCGTGTAGGTGAAGCTGTCTGGCGTCGCCTGCCCCGCCGGCGGTGTGTAGAAGAACGAGCCGTCCGCCGCGAGATCGAGCTCCGCGCCGCTCCCGAGCGTCCCCACGAACGGCACCACGCTCAGCACGTCGCCAGCGTCCGGATCGATGTCGCCGTCGAGCACGTCGGCCAGCGTCGAGGCGAACGTCGGCTCCCCGAACGGACCGGTCTTGGCGACTGCCAGCCGAGTGTTGCCGATGGCGTTGTAGATCTCGTCGTCGGCGATGGGCGCGTCGTTGAGCCCGCCCACCGTCACCGTCACGCTCGCCGTGCTCTGCAGCCCGCCAGAGTCCTCGATGGTGTAGGTGAACGTGTCGACCGCGGAACCGCCCTGCGGCAGCGAGTTGAAGGCCACGGTCGGGTCGTAGCTCAAGTCGCCGCCGTTGTTGGTCACCGCGCCGACCGAGCCCGCGACGCTGACGATCGTGAGGGTGTCGCCGGCGTCCGGGTCGAAGTCGTTGGCGAGCACCAGGATCGTGATCGGCGTGTCCTCGTCGGTCGCAACCGCGTCGTCGACCGCGGTCGGCGCCTCGTTGACGTCGGTCAGGTTCACCGTCACCGTCGTCGAGCCGCTCAGCGCCGGCGTGCCGTCGTCGGTCACCTCCACCGTCAGGCTGAAGACCGGCGTCGTCTCGAAGTCGAGCGCCGCGCTGTTGGCGACCGTGATCTCGCCCGTCGCCGCGCCGATCGCGAAGCCGCCGCCGGTGTTGCCGCCGGTGATCGCGAAGCTGTGCGTCTGCCCGGCGTCCGGGTCGTTCGCCGCCACCGTGCCGACGCTCGTGCCATTGGCGCTGTTCTCGTCGATCGAGAACGGGCCGCCGGTCGGCGCCGGCTGCTCGTTGACGTCGTTGAGGTTCACCGTCACCGTCGTCGAGCCGGTCAGCGCCGGCGTGCTGTCGTCGGTCACCTCCACCGTCAGGCTGAAGGTGGGCGTCGTCTCGAAGTCGAGCGCCGCGCTGTTGGCGACCGTGATCTCGCCCGTCGCCGCGCCGATCGCAAAGGCGCCACCGGTGTTGCCGGCGGTGATCGCGAAGCTGTGCGTCTGCCCGGCGTCCGGGTCGTTCGCCGCCACCGTGCCGACGCTCGTGCCGTTGGCGCTGTTCTCGTCGATCGAGAACGGCCCACCCGCTGGCACCGGCGCCTCGTTGACATCGGTCACCGTGATCGTCGCCGTCGCCGCCGTCGTCTGCGGCGGTACGCCATCGTCGGTCACCTCGACCGTCAACGCGAAGCTCGGCGTGGTCTCGAAGTCGATCGCCGTCTCGTTCGCCACTGTGATCTCGCCGCTCGACGGGTCGATCGCGAACGCTCCGCCGGTGTTGCCACCGGTGATCGCGAAACTCAGCGTCTGCGCCGGCAGGTCCTGATCGCTCGCCGCCACCGTGCCCACCACGGTCCCATTTGCAGCGTCCTCCGCCACCGAGAACGACTGGTCGGCGACCACCGGCGCATCGTTCACGTCCGTCAGGTCGACCGTCACCGTGGCGGAGCCCGTGAGCGGCGGCACGCCGTCGTCCGTGACCTCGACCGTCAGGCCGAAGCTGGGCGTGGTCTCGAAGTCCACCGCCGCGGGCGTCGCCACCGTGATCTCGCCGGTCGTCGGGTCGATCGCGAAGGCGCCGCCGGTGTTCCCGGCGGTGATCGCGAAGACATGGCTCTGGCCGGCGTCCGGATCGGTGAACGTCACCGTGCCTACCGCCGTTCCCGCCGCGCTGTTCTCCGCGACCGTGAACGTCGCCGCGTCCACCACCGGCGGGTCGTTGACCCCGGTCACCGTGATCGACACCGTCGCCGTGTCGGTCGCCCCCGAGAGGTCCTCGACTTGGAAGTCGAAGCTGTCGGGACCCTCGTAGGCCGGGTTCGGCGTGTAGGTCACATCAGGCGGCGTGCCGGTGAGCACACCGTTCGTCGGGCCCGACCCCGGCACGATCGTGAACGTCAGCGGGTCGCCCTCCGGGTCGCTGCCCGTGAGCGTGATCGCGACCGGCGTGTCCTCGTCCGTCGTCACCGATTGCGGATCCGCCGTCGGCGCGGTGTCGAACAGGAGCTCCACATCCACCCGGAAGCAGAGCTGGTCGCCCACCCGCTTACCGAACAGAAACATGCCGTTCGACGCCAGCAGGTCGCCCGCCGCCCAATCGTCGATCAACCCATCCAGCGACCCAGCAGCCCACACCACGCCGGACGCAGCAACCAGCACCACCAGCAGCACGACCACCGCGCCGCGACGGCCCAGCAGCGTCACCGCCGCACCGGACAGCAGCACGCACAGCAGGAACAGCCCCCAGCCCGTCAGGGTGGGGATCTCGGTCACCGATTGGATGCCGAGGAGGATCGGCGCTCCGGTCGGCGTGTCGTCGACCGTCAACAGCGCTTCCTCGTTGCCCAGCTCGTCCCTCACCACCACGCCCAGCCGCAGCGTGTCGAGAGCGGGCACATCGAGCAGCCCGAGCTCGACGTAGGTCTCGACCACGTCGCGCCCGCCCACCCCGTTGTCGACGCCGATCGGCCAATCACCGTTGTCGAAGACGACTGGCGCTCCGAACGTGCCGGTCAGCGGGTCGATGCACTCCTGCAGGGCCACTTCGGTCACCTCCCCGCCCGGAGGCGGCGAGGTGGTCTCCACCGTGGTCACCAGGATCTGCTCGACGCCGTCGAACGGACCGTCGACGGTGGTGACGCTGCAGCCAGTGCCCGCGTCGTTGTCGAGGTCGAGGAGGATCGAGACCTGGTGCTCGATCGCCGCCGCGGGGGCGGCGAAGGCGAGCAGCAACACCGCGCAGGCGGAGGCGAAGGCGGAGGCGAAGGCGGGGGCGAAGGCGATGCGACGGAAGCTGCTCAAGAGTTGAACTCCTTGGTCGACCCCCCAGTTGGATCCGGAACACTGCCGTCGCGCCACCCCCCGGCTCGCGCCGCCGGCAACCGGCTGGGCGGGTCAACCTCCGATGGACCGATTGGCGAGAGCACAATAGCAATGGAAACGATGGCGTCAACGAGTCATGCAGCGCCGTCGATCCGACCGAGAATCCGTCGCCTGCTCGGTTTCCGGCCCGGGAGCCGCCGCAGCACCGGCCGGGGTCCCCACGATCGCCAACGCAGCGGGATGGAGAAGTCGGTGCCACGGCCGCCCGCCACGTAGAATTGCCCGATGCCGGTTCTCTCCGAGATCCGCGACGAAGTCCTCTGGCTGACTCTGTCGCGGCCAGAGCGCCACAACGCCCTCGATCACGAGCTGGTCGACGAGGCTCGTGCCCTCCTCGAGGAGGTGAGCACACAACCCGACGTCAGGGTGGTGGTGATCACCGGCGCCAACGACGAGGCGTTCTGCGCCGGCGCAGACCTTCACCTCATGTCCAGCCTCGACCACGGGGCGCTGCACGGCTTCCTGGTCGACTGCCGCAAGCTCTTCCGCGCGATCGCCGAAACGCCGCAGCCAACCATCGCAGCGCTCAACGGTCACACCCATGGCGGCGGTGCCGAGATCGCCTGCGCGTGCGACTTGCGCGTCGGCTGCGAGCGCACGACGTTCCGTTTCCCGGGGGTGAGCTACGGCATGGCGGTCGGCACCTGGCACCTACCGCACCTGGTCGGGCTGCCCAAGGCCAAGGAGTTGCTGCTGACCACCGCCGTCGTGGAGGCAGGGGAGGCGCTCCGCCTAGGGCTCCTCAACCGCCTGGTGCCGAGCGTCCGGCTGGTCGAGGCGACCCAGCAGCTCGCGCGCGAGATCGCGCAACACCCCGACGACGCGGTGCGGGCGACCAAGGCTCTGCTCGACCGTGCGATCGGTCCGCCGTTGGTGCAGCGCTTCTACCGCGAGCTCTACTCGAACCAGGACCGGCACAGCGAGCGCACCCTGCAACAGCGGGTGTCCGCGACCCGTCAGGCCCGGTCGAAAGACCTCTCCCGCCCCAAGCCCGAGCCATAGTTCCCTCACCCTCCGGAGCGTCGCCAGTCCATGAAGATCTTGGCTTTCCAGGGGTACCGGTACGCCGCGGCTGCCGGCAACGCCGAGCCACTCGCTGCACCTCCTTTCGACCAGATCGACGATCGCAGGCAGCGCGAGCTGCATGCGGCTTCGCCACACCAGTTCGCGCACCTCACCCGCCCGACGGGCGAGGGTGTCGCGGCGGCGCTCCGCTCGAGCGAATCGCACGCTGCCTGGATCGCCTCCGGCGTCGTGATGCGCGACCAGGAGCCGGCGCTCTACCCCTACGCGATCTCGCTACCGGAGGGTGGCCGGCGGCTGGGTCTGTGCTGCCTCGTGGGCGTCGACCATGGTCAGGCCGGCGACCTCAGACCGCACGAGCACACCGTCGACAAGCCGCTTGCGGATCGGCTCGCGCTCCTCGAGGCAACGCGGGTGGACTACGAGCCGGTGTTCCTACTCGCCGACGACGACGGATCCTTCGAGCGCGCGTTGGCCGAGGAGGTCGAGCGCCTGCAGCCGGTCGCTCGGCACACCGATCCTCTGCGCGGGGACCACCACGTGATCTACCGCCTGGACGATCCAGCGCGGGTGCGCCGGTTCCAGACGCTGCTCGCGAGCCGAGGCGCCACGATCGCCGACGGCCACCACCGCACCAAGGTGGCACAGCTCTTCGCCAGCCGACACCAGGTTCCGCCGGGGACCGCAGCCGCCGCGAAGCTAGCGGTGCTCACCAGTGTCACTTCGCCGGGGCTGACCATCGACCCGATCCACCGGGCGGTACAGGCGTCGCTCTCGCAGGAGGTTCTGGCGGGCCTGGCCGTGCGCCGAACGTCGCTCCCCGACGCCCGAGACGGCGCTACCGTCGCGCGGGCAGTCGACTCCGCGGCGCAGCCGTCGGTCGGGGTCCGGTTCGCGGGCGCTCCGCCCGAGATCTGGCTGCTCGATCCGAACGCGGTGCCAGCGAACACTCCCGGTCGCGAGGCCGGGTTGGCGGTGGTGGCGCTGCACCACCAGCTCCTGGCTGCTGCCCTCGGACCCAACGCCGCCTCGGACGGCACGGTCGTCTACAAGGCCGACCCCGACGCCATCTGGCAACAGGTAACAGACGGCGAGGCGACCGCCGGCTTCTGGCTGCCGTCGATGAGCCCCGAGTCGTTCGCTCTCGCTACCCGCGACGGCTCCGTCCTGCCGCCCAAGTCGACGCGCTTCCTGCCGAAGCTGGTCTCGGGCTTGGTGTGGTGCGGGCACGACGCAAGAACGGCGTGACCCTCACCCCGACCCTCTCCCTCACCCTCACCCCGACCCTCTCCCGGAGGGAGAGGGCGCCCCCGCCACGCCCGGCACAGGACCCTCCCAAGACCCCCGGCTCAGCGCGCGCCGGGCGTCGGCACCAGTCGCGCCAGCTCCTCCTCCTCGACGACCCGGCCGTCGAACAGGTGGACCGTGCGTTCGGCGTAGCTGGCGTAGCGCGGATCGTGGGTGACCATGCAGATGGTCGCGCCGCCGCCGTGCAACTCCGCTAGGAGGTCCATCACCGCTTCGCCGTTGGTCGAGTCGAGGTTTCCGGTCGGCTCGTCTGCGAGCAGGATCGACGGGTCGCCGACGACTGCGCGCGCGACCGCGACCCGCTGCTGCTGACCGCCGGAGAGCTGCGAGGGATAGTGCTTCATGCGGTGCTGCATGCCGACCCGCTCGAGTGCCTTCTCCACCTTCTCGCGGCGCTCGGCCTTGGGCATGCCGCGGTAGGTCAGCGGCAGCTCGACGTTCTCGTACACGTTGAGATCGCCGATCAGGTTGAAGGCCTGGAAGATGAAGCCGACCTCGCGATTGCGGATCCGCGCCCGCTGCGACAGGTTGAGCTGTGCGACCGACTTGCCGTTGAGGATGTACTCGCCCTCGGTCGGCGTGTCGAGCAGACCCAGGATCGACAGCAACGTCGACTTGCCGCACCCGGATGGGCCGGAGATACAGATGTAGTCGCCCTTCTCGATCTCCAGGTTGATCGTAGCGAGGGCGTGGGTCTCGACCTCGTCCGTGTAGAACACCTTGGCCACACCCTTGAGCTGGATGAGCGCGTCACTCATGATGTCTCCTTGCCTCCGGCTGAGTTTCGAGTCGAGTCGATGTCCTGTCGCCGGGCGCACTACTACTCCGCCTCTCCGCTTATAGACGGAAGGCAGCGGCCGCCGGTTACAGGCTGAAGGCACATTTGCCAATTCGGTTCGTCAGAATCGTCAGAAGGCGTCACCCGCCGAGGCGAACCTTGTCGAAGTCCTCCCACTGCGAGGTGTCGGACAGGATCACGCGGTCGCCCTGCTGCAGGCCGCTGACGATCTCTACCGTGGTCACGGAGGTGCGACCGAGCTCGACCGGGACGCGGGTGGCCGTGCCCTCCCCCGGGTCGAGCCGGAAGAGTCCGATGCGGCTGTTCGCTTGACCGTACGCGGGCCGGCCTACATAGAGCACGTCCACCAACCGCTCCAGCTCGATCGTGCCATCCACGGAGAGGTCGGGCCGGGCGCCTGGCGGCAGGTCGCCGACCAGGGTCACGTCGACCGTGACGCTGCCGTTCTGCACCGACGGGTCGATGCGCACGACTCGGCCCTCGACGACGCCGTTGCGGGTGTCGATGTCGGCACGCTGGCCGATCGCCACGTCCTTGGCCTGGGTCTCCGCGATGCGGAGCTCGGCCTTGAGACGATCGGGCTTGGCGACTCGCGCCAGGTTGAAGCCGAGCGTGACGAGCTGGCCCTCTTCGACCGGCACCACCTGCAGCACGCCGTGGATGCCTGCGCGCACTGTCAGCGCGTCGAGCTGTGAGCGCCGCAGGTCGTAGAGAGCGCTAGCCTGGTCCAGTCGCGCCCGCGCGGAGAGGAGCTGGGCGTCGACGGACCGCTGGCTCACCGCGAGGCGCTCCTTCTCGATCAGGTTGCGGCCTTCGAGCTGCTCGGCGCGCAGGCGCGAGAGCTTCGCGGTCAGCTCGGGGACCAGCCCGTCCTTCGCGAGCTCGTCGTCTGCCTGCATCTGGAGCAGCGCCTGCCGGTACTCCGACTCGATCGCCGCCGCGGCCGCTCTCTCGTTGAGCAGCACGCTCTCCAGCGTCGCCACCCGGTCGTTGTAGTCGGCCTCGGCTTGACGGAGCTGGAGCAGCGCGTCCTGCGTGGTCTGCTCGAGCTCGGGGTTCGAGAGCTCCAGGATCGCCGAGTCCGGCTCGACCGTGGCTCCCGGCAGCAGGACCTTGCGCTCGACGCGACCCTCCGTGCGGGCCGCGAGCCAGCGGATCTCCTCGGGCACGAGAGTTCCAGGACCGCGCACCTGGCGGAGCATCTCGCCGCGCTCGACCGTTCCCAGGTAGACCGACGAACGCGGAATGGTCGGCGGCGCCGGCTCGAGTTGCCACAGCCAAGCCGTCAGCAGGCCCAGCGCGAGCACTCCGAGCGCGCCGTAGACGATTCGCTTGCGCCGCTTGGCTTCGACGACGCCTTCCCTTTTCACGTCCATGACGCTGCGTGTTCTCCGTTCCCTCGATTCCGGGAGGCGCCCTTGCCTTGCCAGCAGGCCCTCGGAAGGCGACGCCCGCGGGCAGCAAAGCCCTCCCGAGCCATGTTACCCGGGTCTCGGGGCAAGCCGTGTGCGGCGCGGCCTTCGCTACCGCTCGTGTCGCCACCCGTGAGCTTGCACTCCCCCGCCGTCTACGGCATCGGCGAAGGCAAGGTTGCAGGGGGACCGGTTGCCGTGGGTGCTCGGCGAGACTCTGAGCTCACCTGCCAAACGTCGCCAGATCGCAGGAGATCCTCGAGCCTGGCATCTCCCTGCTTCTCCACCTGAGCGCGGATCTGCCCGAGGACTCCATCCTCGTAGCTAGGCGCCTCCACTGCTCTCAACACGCCGAGGGGCACCGGAAAATCCTCGCCCTGCGAGGCGAGCGCGAAGGGCAGAGCTGGGCTGGGTCGAGACTCGTCCCAGACCAGACAGTCCTGCTCCGAGACGGTGCCGTTCAGGTCGATGACTTCGAGCTCGGCGTTGGCGGCGAGCCGGACGCCCCGCCGGCGCGTCTTGCCGAACACCAGCGGCTTGCCGTGCTCCAGATAGAGGGCGTTCTCGTCGCGCGCTTCCTTGTCGGTCACGTGGGCCCACGCGTGATCGTTGAAGATGTTGCAGTTCTGGAGGATCTCGACGAATGCAGTGCCCCGGTGCGCTGCCGCGCGACGCAGCACCTCCTTGAGGTGTGCCTGGAACACGTCGACGCTGCGAGCGACGAAGGTCGCGCCTGCCCCGAGCGCCACCTGCAGCGTGTGGAACGGCGGGTCGACCGACCCATAGGGCGTCGACTTGGTGCGCTTGCCGGTCTCGCTGGTCGGCGAGTACTGGCCTTTGGTGAGACCGTAGATGCGGTTGTTGAAGAGCAGGATCTTGAGGCCGACGTTGCGACGCAGCACGTGGATCAGGTGGTTGCCGCCGATCGAGAGCGCGTCGCCGTCGCCGGTGACCACCCAGACGTCCAGATCGGGTCGCGACAGCTTGAGACCGGTCGCCACCGCGGGTGCGCGCCCGTGGATGCTGTGGAAGCCAAACGTGTTCATGTAGTACGGGAAGCGGCTCGAGCAGCCGATCCCGGACACGATGACGAACTTCTCCCGCGGGATGCCCAGCTCCGGGAACACCGTCTGCACCGCGGACAGGATGGCGTAGTCGCCGCAGCCGGGACACCAGCGAACCTCCTGATCGGTCTGGAAGTCCTTCTTGTTGAGCGCGGGCGTCGCTGTGCTCATGGTCACGCCTCCACCGTCTTGGGATGCCCGCAACGGGCGCGGATCATGTCGTGGATCTCCTGACGCGTGAACGGCTTGCCCTGCACCTTGGTGAGGCTCTCGATGTCGACCAGGTAGCGCGCGCGCAGCAGCAGGGAGAGCTGCCCGAGGTTCATCTCTGGCACCACGACCCGCCGGAAGCGACCCAGCACCTCTCCCAGATTGTTCGGGAAGGGGTTCAGATGGCGCAGGTGCGCGCGGCTCACCGAGAGGCCCTCCTTGCGAGCCAGGTTCACGGCGCCGGTGATCGCGCCGAGCGTGCTGCCCCAGCCCAGCACCAAGAGCTCCCCCGCCGCGTCACCGTGGACCTCGAGATCCGGGATCTCGCGGGCGATCCGCGCCACCTTCTCGGCGCGCAGCCTCACCATGTGGTCGTGGTTGTGCGGGTCGTAGGACACGTTGCCGGTCACGTCCTGCTTCTCGAGCCCGCCGATCCGGTGCTCGAGACCGGGGGTACCCGGAATCGCCCAAGGCCGCGCAAGGGTGTCCTGGTCGCGAAGATACGGCAGGAAGCCCTGGGGATCCTGGCGAAACTCGAGGCGCAGGTCCGGCAGGTCTTCCACGTCGGGCAGCCTCCACGGCTCCGAACCGTTCGCGATGTAGCCGTCCGACAGCAGCACGACCGGCACCATGTACCGCGTCGCGATACGCACCGCTTCGAGAGCGGTATCGAAGCAGTCCGACGGCGACGCTGCCGCGAGCACCGGCACCGGCGACTCGCTGTTGCGGCCGAACATGACCTGCAACAAGTCCGCCTGCTCGGTCTTGGTGGGCAGCCCGGTCGATGGGCCGCCGCGCTGGATGTCGCACACGATCAGCGGCAGCTCGACCATCACCGCCAGGTTCATGCCCTCGGCCTTGAGTGCGATGCCCGGTCCGCTCGAGCAGGTGACCCCGAGCGCGCCGCCGAACGACGCGCCGATCGCCGCGCAGACCGCGGCGATCTCGTCCTCGGCCTGGAAGGTAGTGACCCCGAACTGCTTGTAGCTGGCCAGCTCGTGCAGCACGTCGCTGGCGGGCGTGATCGGGTAGGCGCCGAGGAAGAGAGGCAGTCCGCTGCGACGGCTGGCCGCGACCAGTCCCAGCGCGAGGGCCGAGTTGCCGTGGATGTTGCGATAGGTGCCCGGCTCGAGATGCGCAGGCTCCACCTCGTAGCGCACCTGAAAGAGCTGCGTGATGTCGCAGAAATTCCAGCCCGCCTTCATCGCCAGGATGTTCGCGGTGGCCAGCTCCGGCCGGCTCTTGAACTTCGTCTGGAGCCACTCGACGGTGTTCTCGAGCGGGCGGCTGAACAACCAGTACACCATGCCGAGCGCGAAGAAGTTCTTGCAGCGGTCCTGCGCGCGCGCGTCGAGGCTGGTGCCCTCCAGCGCGCGACGCGTCATGGTGCCGATATCGGCTTGGAACACGCGGTACTTGTCGAGCGAGCCGTCCTCGATCGGGTTGGTCTCGTACCCTGCCTTCTTGAGGTTGCGCGCGTTGAACTCGTCCGCGTTGACGATGATCACGCCGCTGTGCCGCAGGTCGCCCAGGTTGGCTTTGAGCGCTGCCGGATTCATCGCCACCAGCACGTCCGGAGCGTCGCCCGGGGTGTGGATGTCGTAGTCCGCGATGCGCACCTGGAACGCCGAGACGCCTGGCAGCGTGCCGGCGGGCGCGCGGATCTCGGCTGGGAAGTCCGGGAGGGTCGAGAGGTCGTTGCCGAGCAGTGCCGAGGTCGTCGTGAACTGCGAACCCGTGATCTGCATGCCGTCGCCGGAGTCCCCCGCAAAGCGGATCACTACCTCCGACAGCCGCTCGGGCTGCGCCCCCGAGCTGACGAGCCCGGTCTGCTGGGTCTTCCCCACGGTAGGGACGGTCATCTTCTAGCTCCTCGGGAGCCCGGACCGCCTCGCGCGGCCCTCTGCCGGTAACCCATCGGTCGGTGTCAACCAAAACCTGTCCGGCCGGTCAGCTCCTACGATCCGAGCAACAAAAAAGCTCCGAGCCGGGTGTGCTCGAAGCCGACGCGCGTCTTTCTCTCGCCGTCCGCCGTATTGTGCTTCGCAGGGTCCGCGCGCGAAAGGCGCACCCTGCAGCGCCGGACAGCAACAGACGTAATCATAACAGCTTGCGGCCGCTCCTGCGGGCAAACTGCCGCGCGAGAACGAGCCAGCAGGCGCGCCGCGATAGGCTCCCCTCGGGTCGTGACGATGACAGCGCAGGATCGCTCCTCCTCGGACCCCGCCGGCAACCGGGCTACGGCTACTGGCAGCTGGCGCAATCGCCGACTCTGGATCGTCGTCGCCTGTCTGACGATCGGCGCGACCCTGGCCATTGCGCTGCGCGTGCCGGTGCTGGCCGGCCTGGGCAAGCTGACGCTCGCGGCGGTGGGCCTGTCGTTGGTCGGATGGCTGGTGGTCGCCGGCCTCCGCCGGCTCCTCTGGCGGGTCGGACGCCGACTCCTCCTCAGCTATCTGCTGATCGGCGTCGTGCCGGTGCCGATCGCCCTGTGCATCGGCTTCGTGGGCAGCTATCTGCTCGCCGGTTTCTTCCTCAGCCACCTGGTTCGGGTGTCGCTCGCCGAGCTGGGGCTGGAGGCGCGGGTGACTGCCACGTCTGCCGCGACCGCGCTAGCGGCGCGGCAGAGCTCGGCCGTACCGTTTTCGGGCTATGCCGTCGCCCTGTATCGCGACGGCACGAGGATCGAAGGAGATTCCCGGGCTCCGGAGAGGTGGCCAGACTGGCTCGAACGAGAAACCGACTTGCTCCAGGACACACGCTCGGTCAGCGCGGTTCCAGTCCTGGCCGTGCTCCCCGACGGCACGCACACGATTGCCGCGGCCTCGGCCTCCGGCTCCGCGGGTGCGGTAGCGATCCTGGACGGCGAGCTCGAGACAGTCCTGCGCGAGCGCACGCGGGTGTGGGTCGAGCTGCTCGCTGGCGGACGGGACGAGCCAGGAGGCGCCACGGTCAGCGTCGGAGACAACAGGTGGGTGCTCCAGCCGATTCGGCGCACTCGCATCGGACGCGACATCGAATCCTTCTTCGCCGAAAGCGGTCTCGGCACGGGCCTGCTCGTCCGCGGGCTCGACAGCTATGGCCGCGGCCACGACATGACCACGGGTTCGGCCCCGGCCGATCGGTTGTCCGCCACGCTCTTCGCGCCGTTGCGCGTGGTCACGGACCTGTTGTTCTCGAGTGCCGTGGAGCTCGATACCCTGGCCTGGCTGTCGTTCATCGTGCCGGCCTTCCTGCTGCTCGACGTCTACGTCGCGGCCGCCATCGTCGCCGCAGTGATGATCTTCGGGCTGACCCGCGCGGTGAACCTACTCTCGTCGGCGACCGCGCAGGTGCAGGAGGGCGACTTCTCGGTGCGCATCCCCGTGCGGCGACACGACCAGCTCGGAGCCCTGCACGACTCCTTCAACGCCATGGCCGAGAACCTGCAGGGGCTGGTCGCTCAGGCGGCATCGCAGGAGCTGCTCCACAAAGAGCTGCAGATCGCGCAGGACTTGCAGAAGAGTCTGTTGCCCGACGCCGGCCTGATCGACTCCGAATCGGTGGAGATCGCGACGTTCTTCGAGCCGAGCGCAGCCATCGGAGGCGACTACTTCGATCTCTTCCATCTGGGAGCCGAGCGGCGGCGCCTGGTCGTGGTGGTAGCCGACGTGGCCGGCCATGGCATCGCCGCTGGCCTGCGCATGGCCATGGTCAAAGCAGCGCTCGACACGCTGGTGCGCGAGGGGAAACCGCCCGAGGAGATCCTCGAGTCGTTGGACGGCCTGGTCCGCGCGGGGCGAGCCGACACACGTTTCGTCACCGCGACGCTGGCCGTGATCGACCTTTGCACCGGCAAGGTCGAGCTCACCAACGCCGGCCACCCTCCCACGTATCGATTGCGGCAGGGTTCGCAGGTCGAGGAGGTGGTGCTGCCGAGCACGCCGCTCGGCGCGCTCGGCAGGCGCTACGCCAGGAAGCTGCTGCACCTCGAGCCCGGCGACGTGCTGGTGTGGGTCTCGGACGGGTTCATCGAGGCCTGCGACGAGAGTGACGAGTCGTTCGGCTACGAGCGGGTCGTGGGAGCGCTGGGGGGCGACTGCCTGAGCGCCACGTCCGTGCGCGACCGTCTGATCGAAGCGGTGCGGGGCTACACCGGCGTCAGCGAGTTGTCGGACGATCGCACACTGGTCGCGCTCCGCTACATCGGACCGCCTGCTCCGCTCCGCCCCGCGATCCACGGTACAAAGGCGGCGGCGCCCATCGGGCGCGCGATGAAGTAACCCTGGACCTCGTCGCAGCCTAGCTCCGTCAGTGTGCGAAGCTGGATCTCCTCCTCGACACCCTCCGCAACGGTGCGCATGCCGAGCGCTCGAGCGAGGTGCACGATCGCCTCCACGATGCGTCTGTCTTCGCCGGCACCGGGCAGGCGGTCGACGAAGGGCTTGGCGATCTTGATCGTGTCGACGCGCAGCTCGCGCAAGTAAGCCAGGGACGAGTAGCCGGTGCCGAAGTCGTCGATCGCCACCCGGATGCTGCGGCGGTGCAGCTCGCGCAGCGTCTCCCGGGCGTAGTCGAAGTCGAGCATGATGGCGCCCTCGGTGATCTCGAGCTGCAAGTCGCCGGGCGCGAGGGCGTTGCGGGCGAGGATGTGGTCCAGCTCCGCGAGGAAGTCCGTGCCCAGCAGCAACGGGGAAGACACGTTGGAGGCGATGCGCACGTCGATCTGCTGTCGCTGCCGCCACTCCGCGACCTGGCTGGCGGCGCGGTCGAGCACGTAGTGGCCCAGCTCCCGCGTCAGCCCGACTTCGTCGGCAGCCTCCACGAACTCGCCTGGACCTATACGGCCACGCTCGGGGTGAACCCAGCGGGCGAGCGCCTCGACCACGGCAGTGCGTCCGTCGGACACCCTCATCATGGGCTGAAACTCGAGGAACAGGCTGC
This sequence comes from Thermoanaerobaculia bacterium, assembly GCA_035524895.1. Taxonomy (GTDB): domain Bacteria; phylum Acidobacteriota; class Thermoanaerobaculia; order Multivoradales; family Multivoraceae; genus DATLFI01. The sequence goes on from DATLFI010000308.1 coordinate 16,538, forward strand.
CCTGGCGGAGCGCCTTGGGTAGCTCGACGCTGGTCCAGAGGTTCCGCTCCACGTTCGCCCGCATGCGAATGTCGAACGCCGCGAAGTCGAAGTGGTGGTGCGTCTTCGCTACCTGGAGCGCGATGTCCGCGCAGCGCAGAAGGTTCTCGAAGTCCTCGCCGTCCGCCGGGAAACAGGCGGCGCCCACCGAAACGGTCGCCAAGAGCGACCTGCCTTCGACGTCCAGGGGGTCTTTGAAGGCCTCGATCACCTGGCGCGCTACCGCTTCTGTCTCCCCGACATGGTCGAGGAACAGGCCGAAGGCGTCGCCGCTGACCCGCGCGATCGGTCCGTGCGACTCCGCCACCAGGCGCAGGCGCTGGGCCACGGCCTGCAGCAGCCGATCGCCGACCTCGTGCCCGAGGTTCTCGTTGACCAGCCTCAGACGGTTGACGTCTATCACGATCAGCCACGCGCTGCCCAAGCCCTCGAGCCTCCGGAGCGAATCGTCCACCCGACGCTTGAGCGCCACTCGGTTCGGCAGCCCGGTCAACTCGTCATGGAAGGCGACGTACTCGAGCCGCGACTGGGCCGTGCGCAGCTCCGTCACGTCATCGAGCACCAGCACGGAACGCGTCGGCGCATCGGGCTGTCCGACGATCGGCGCCAGAGTGGCGCGCGCTATGACCATGCGGCCGTCGCCGCTGCGGAACCCGAACTGGCCAGTCCAGGTGTCCCGCCGTCGAGCTGCGTCGAGCAGCGTCTCCTCGAGCCCCACGGGCTGCATGGCCTCGCGGAGGATGCGAAGAGCGACTCGCTCTTGAGGAATCTCCGACTCCCCGGCAATACGGACGAACGCCTCGTTCCACTCGAGCGGGACCAGCTCGTCATCGAGCACCACTACGGCCTCGGCCATGCTTGCCAGGGCCGCGGCCGCGAGGTCACTGCGGCTTCGAGCGCGCACGTGGTCGGTGATGTCCTCCTGGGACAGAACCGCCCCGCCGCTTCGGGTGCGCAACGGCACGGCGGAGAGGCGGAACCAGCGTTCCCGACGCGCGTCATCGGTCCAGAAGGTCTCGATCTGGAACTCGCGGCGACGCCCGCGCAGCACGTCCTCGATACCGCGCGCGGCGCGACTCCCCCGGGGTAGGAACGCGTCGCCGTGGTCGACGAGCTCGTGGAGGATGTTGGAGCCGACGTCGGGAGCCATCGGCACCTCGCCGGCCCGCGCCAACCACCCCTCGTTCACGGCGACGACCACGCCGTCGCCGTCGAGGACGGACATCAACACCGGCAGCGAAGCGAGCACAGCTCGGCTGAGGAGGTCCTTCTCCTCCAGGTGGAGGCTGGCCTTCTCGTAGGCCGACTCGAGACCTCGCCGATGGATAGCCTGTTCGATCGCGAGCGGGAGGCGTGTGAGCCGGTCCTTGAGCAGGTAGTCGTCGGCGCCGTCGAGCAGCGCGCGTACCGCGACGTCCTCGCCGACCGTGCCCGAGACCACGATGAAGGGCAACCGCGGATCGCGCTCCCGCACCAGGCGCAGCGCCTCGACCCCGCTGAACCCCGGAAGCACGTAGTCCGAGATCACCACGTCCCAGGACTGGCGCTCGAGCGCCGTCGCGAGGTCGCGGCCGTTGTCCACCCGGCTCAGCTCGAACTCCAGGTGCTCACGCTCCAGCTCGAGCCGCAGCAGGGTCGCGTCGTCGAGGCTGTCCTCCACCAGGAGCACCCGTAACGGGCGTCGCTCCCCATTCGACGGCGGCAGGTTTGCGGATCTAGCTTGGAGGCTCATGGAGCAGCAACCAGTAGCATCCCACCGTGCTGACCGAGCGCACGAGCTCTTCATCGTCAATAGACGGCGAAAACCTTGCCATCATAGCCCCTTTTGCAGGGGCTATACAAAAGCGGGCCACTCAGAGACCGCGGGAAGCGACGATCGCGGCCGGCGGAGAGCTCACACCGAGCGCCCCGAGGATGCGCTCGACGTACTGGCGGGTCTCGCGGTAAGGCGGCACACCACCATGGCGCCGGACAGCGCCCTCGCCCGCATTGTAGGCCGCCAGCACGAGCCTCAGGTCACCGCGGAACTCGTCGACCAGGAAACGCAAGAAGCGCGCGCCCGCTTCGACGTTCGACTCGAGGTCCCACAACCGACTCGACTGGATGCCGAAACGCTCCGCGGTCGCGGGCATGAGCTGCAGGATCCCTCGCGCGCCCTTGGGCGAGAGCGCGGATGGGTCGAACGCGGACTCCGCACGAGCCACTGCTGCCAGGAGCTCGGGATTGAGAGCGTGCCGCTTCGCGGCCGCGTACAGCACTTCACCGTAGGGGCTGGCAGGCACCCGGTGCGCGGGCAGGAAGCTGATCTCGAACGACGATGAGGCTGGCTCGGGCTCCTCCGCCGGTTGGGGCGCTGGAAACTCGACCTCGTCGTCGACGATTCGCTCGAGACGCGCGAGCGGCAACGTGAGCGAGCCCCCGCCGGCAAGGTGGAGCCGCATCCGTTCACCAAGCAGCTCGTAGTGCGCGATCTTCACGAAGTCGCCGTCGGCGAAGATCGCGAGCTCGGCGGTCGACGGCGCAGCGAGCGCCAGCCCCCACAGGATCGTCCCGAAGAAGATGGCTCTGCGGCCCAACGCGCGCGAGGCGCTCCCAAAAGCATTCAATGGATCATGATCTCCCAATCCAATGGTATACGAAGCGGCGGCACCAGTCGTCCCACTGCGCCCCTCAAGACCCTTTCGGTTTGCTTGGACCGGCGCGCTCTGCCGCCGCGCGAGGATGAAAGCGATCGTAGACGCTGCGCAGGCGCTGCTGGTGGATGTGGGTGTAGATCTGCGTGGTCGAGATGTCGGCGTGACCGAGCATCATCTGCACCGCGCGCAAGTCGGCACCATGCTCGAGCAAGTGGGTCGCAAAGCTGTGACGCAGGATGTGGGGTGACAGGTCGTCGATCCCCGCGGCCACGCCGTAGGCGCGCAGGATCCTCCACCAGCCCTGGCGCGTCATCGGCCGGCCGCGAGCGTTGACGAAGACGATGTCGTGCCGTGAGGACCCGCCCAAAGGCACGAGGCGAGGACGCACCGTCGCGAGGTAGTTGCGCAACCACATCTCGGCACGCTCGCCGATCGGGACGACGCGCTCCTTGCTCCCCTTGCCGAACGCCACCAGGAAGCCCCCGTCGAGATGGAGCTGGCCAAGGCGAAGACCGACCAGCTCGCTCACCCGCAACCCGGTGGCGTAAAGCAGCTCGATCATCGTGCGGTCGCGCCAGCCCCGCGGCTCCGCGGTGTCGGCGGCCGCCAGCAGAGCCTCGACCTGAGCCTCCGAGAGAACCGAGGGCAGAGCCCGCGCCACCTTCGGGGCCTCGAGACTCGCGGTCGGATCGTCGGACCGGTCGTCGTTCGCGACCAGGAACGCGTAGTACCCCCGCGTCGCCGAAAGCGCCCGTCCGATCGAGCGGGTGGCCAGGCCCCGCTGGCGCAGATCGCGGAAGTGGCGAGCGATCTGATGTCGATCGGCCGCCAGCAGGCTGCTGCCCCGACGTTCGAGATCGCGTGCGAGGCGGCGGAGATCGCCCCCATAGGCCGCCGCGGTGTTTCGCGACAGACCGCGCTCCACCTCGAGCGCCTCGAGGAACCGCCCAAGGGAGCGCACCGAGGGGGAGTCGGGCTGCTTGTCGGCCACCGGTGGCACCGTAGCTGCGGACCACGACTCGTGGCAAGCGTGGGCGGCGCCCCACCGCGGATCTGGTAGTTTCGGCTGCTCGTTCCTCGGTGCCAACTGTCCTTCGCATCAGTGAGGTGATCGACGATGATCCGCAGCTTCTCCACCGGCTTCCCGCCGAGCCGCGGCGTCCTCGCCGCGCTGGCCTTGCTCGCCGGCCTGGCGTGCCGACCCGCAACAGAGGACGCGACCACCACCGCCGCGGCCCCCTCGCCTGCGACCCTCGCCTTCGAGCTGCCGGCAACGTTTGCCGATCTCGAGGCAGGGATCGAGGCCGACACCCTGCGCCGCGATATCGCCGTCCTCTCCGCCGACGACATGGAAGGCCGTGGCCCGGGCAGCGAGGGCGACCGCAAGGCGCGCGCCTACCTGGTCCAGCGGATGCAGGAGATCGGCCTCGAGCCCGGCGGGCTGGAAGGCTCCTGGGAGCAGGTGTTCGACCTCGTCGGCGTCGATTCGCAGATGCCCGAGCGCTGGGGGTTCCGTGCCGGAGGGGGCGAGGTGACGCTCGCGCGCTCCACCGACTTCATCGCGGCCAGCGGCGTGCAGTCCGACTCCGCCGCGCTGCGCGAAGCCGAGCTGGTGTTCGTGGGCTACGGCATCGAAGCGCCCGAGTACCAGTGGAACGACTTCAAAGGGCAGGACCTCCGCGGCAAGGTGCTGCTGATGCTCAACAACGACCCCGACTGGAGCGACGACCTGTTCGGGGGTGTCACCCGGCTCTACTACGGCCGCTGGACCTACAAGTACGAGAGCGCCGCCCGGCAGGGCGCCGTCGGCGCGATCATCATCCACACCACGCCATCGGCGGGCTACGGCTGGAACGTGGTGCAGACATCTTGGACGGGCGAGCAGTTCCAGCTTCCGGCGGTCGAGGGCGAGCCCCTGCTACAGATCGAGGCCTGGGTCACCGAGGAATCTGCGCGCCGGCTGCTGGAAGCGGCTGGCCAGAGCCTCGACGACCTGGTCGAGCGGGGCCGCAGCCGCGACTTCGCGCCTGTGCCGCTCGGCATCACCACGTCGCTCACCTTGCCGAACCGGATCTCGCGCACCCAGACTGCCAACGTGCTGGGTCGGTTGCCGGGCACCGACCCCGCGTTGCGCGATCAGTTCGTGGTCTGGTCGGCCCACCACGACCACCTCGGCGTGGCGGCCGAGGGCCAGGACCTGATCTACAACGGCGCGCTCGACAACGCGTCCGGCTGCGCGCAGCTCTTGCAGATCGCGGAGGCACTGCACGCTGCCCCGACCCGGCGCTCGCACCTATTCGCTTTCGTCGGCGCCGAGGAGCAGGGTCTCCTGGGCTCGGCGTACTACGCGAAGAACCCCACCGTGCCGCCCGGCCGTATCGCCGCCAACATCAACTACGACGGCGCCAACATCTGGGGCCGCGCGCTCGACGTCACCTACGTCGGCTACGGCAAGTCGGACCTGGACGGGCTGGTCGAAGCTGCCGCCGCGCGCCAGGGCCGCACGGTGAAGCCCGACCAGTTCCCCGATCGCGGGTTCTTCTACCGTTCCGACCAGTTCAACTTCGCGAAGATCGGCGTGCCTGCGGTCTACCTGGACGCGGGGACCGAGATCCGCGATCGACCGGAAGGATGGGGCAAGGAGCAGATCGAAGCCTGGGAGGCGCAGCACTACCACCAGGTCTCGGACGAGCTGACCGACGATTGGAACTTCGAAGGCATGATCGAGGATGCGCAGCTCGGCCTCGCCGTCGGGGTGGCCGTTGGCAACTCTGACGCGATGCCGAGCTGGAAGCCGGGCGACGAGTTCGAGGCCGCAAGGCTGAGCGCGCTCGGAACCCAGTAGGCGGAGAGGGCCTCACGCGGTCGTCGTCGCGACCGGGTGCACGCTCTCGTCGTAGCGCTGCAGCACTTCTGCGGCGGGTCCCTGGGCCGCGACGCGGCCCGCGTCGAGCCAGAGGGCCCGCTCGCAGTTGGCCTCGATGTCTTGGGCGTTGTGCGACACCAGCAGGATCGCGGCGCCACCGCGGCGGAACCGATCCAGCCGCGCGTGGCACCGTTCGCGGAAGGCCGTGTCGCCCACCGAGAGCACCTCGTCCAGCAGCAACACCTGCGGCACCCACGAGGTCGCGATCGCAAAGCCCAGGCGCGCCAGCATACCGGTCGAGTAGTTGCGGATCGGCGAATGGATCATCTCGCCCAGCCCGCTGAACTCGACGATCTCGTCGATCCGCTCCTCGACCTCCCGCCGGCGACGGCCGAGCAAGAGCGCGTTGAGGAAGATGTTCTCCCAGCCGGTGAGCTCCGGGTCGAAGCCTGTGCCCAGCTCGAGGATGGGCGCCAGGATGCCGCGGCGGCGCGCTGTGCCCGTAGTAGGAACCAGGACTCCAGAGAGCACCTTGAGCAGCGTGCTCTTGCCCGCACCGTTGCGGCCGACGATGCCCACTGTCTCGCCGGGCCGGACGACGAGGTCGACGTCGCGAAGTGCCCAGAGCTGCTGGTACTCGAGCGCGCCGCGCATCCAGTGGATGGCGTACTCCTTGAACGAGGGCGTGCGATGGCGCGCGAGCCGATAGCACAGCGACACCCCGGCCAGCTCGAGCACTGGTGCCTGCTCCGCGCTCTCCATAGGGTCGCTCACGCGTAGAACGGGATGCGGCTGCTGGAGCGCCGGAAGAACACGATCCCCACGACCAGGGCGATCGCCACCACCGCGACGGTCACCGCGAGGTGGCTCAAAGGCGGCACCTTGCCGTAGTAGATCGGATCGCGGAACACCTCCAGCACCGAGCGGATCGGGTTGAGGCGCACCAAGAAGAGGTAGCGCTCGGGAAGGATCGCCATCGGGTAGAACACTGGCGTCAAGTAGAGCAGGAGGGTCATCGTCACTCCCACCATCTCGACCACGTCGACGAAAAACACGGCGAGCGGCGACAGCAGGAGACCCGCGCCCAGCGCAAAGAGCGCCGCGAGCAGGATCGACACCGGCAGGAACAGCACCGCCGGCGAGATGTCGTGCCCGCTGATGAGCAGCAGTGCGAACAGCGGGACCAGAGCCAGAACCAGGTTGACGACACCGGCAATCACCGTCGCCACCGGGAACACCGCCTTCGGCACCGGCAGCTTGCTCACCAGGCTGGCGTGGGTGCGCAGGCTGTTCATCGAAGTAATGATGCTCTGACTGAAGAAGTTCCAAAACAGGATCCCGCTCAGCGCGTAGACCGCGTAGTTCTGGACGTCGAACCGGAACACCTTCGAGAACACCACGTGCAGCACCGCCATGGTCAGCAGCGGCTGGAGCATCGTCCACAAGAAGCCCAGTGCCGTCCTGCGATACCGCACCTTGAGCTCGCGCGCGACCAGGACCTGGACCAAATCGCGGTACTGCAGGAAACGGGTCATCGCAGCAGGTGCCGCCGGAACCAGTCGACCGTCGCCACGGTCGACCGCACGCGGTTCGGGCTCAGGCGGAAGCCGTGGCCCTCGTCCGGAAAGAGCACGTAGCCCACTTCCACGCCTCGCTTCCGGAGCGTCTCGACCACCTGCTCGGCTTCGACCACCGGCACGTTGGTGTCGTTCGCGCCGTGCAGCACCAGCAGCGGCGCCTTCACCTGGTGGAGCTTGTGGATGGGGGACAACTGCCGGAGCAGGTCTCGCTGGGTCTGCGGGTCGCCGTACTCGGTGCCCGAGATCGCCGCCATCCAGGGCTCGGTGTGCTCGAAGAACGTCTCGAAGTTCACGATGCCGAACAGGTTCACGCCCGCGGCGAAGAGGTCGGGGTACTCGGTCAAGCCGACCATCACGGCGTAACCGCCGTACGAGCCGCCGGTGATCCCTAGCCTACCGGGCGCGGCGATGCCTGCGCGCAGCAGGTACTCGGCGCTGCTCGCGATGTCGCGGTTCGCGTCGAAGCGCAGCTCGCGGTTGTCGAGGTTGACGAACCGCTTGCCGAAGCCAGACGAGCCGCGGATGTTCGGCGCGAACACGCCGATGCCCTGCTGCAGCAGGGCCTGATAGACCGGCCGCAGGGACGGCCGCTCTTGGCCCTCGGGGCCGCCGTGGAAGCTGAGCACGTAGGGAGCCTCGTCGACGACCCCAGGTGGGCGGTAGAGCCAGCCGCTGAGCTCCAGCCCGTCGTGCGCCGGGTAGCGCACCAGCTCGGGGCGCACGAGCTTCGAGAGGTCCACCCCGGGGTGCGGGCTGGAGGTGAGCTGCCGCCCGCGCCCGGAGCTGAAGTCGAGCACGTAGACGTCGCTCGGCGCGGCGGCGCCGCTGCCCACCAGCGCGAGGGCGCGCCCGTTCTTGGCGAACTCGACACCGCTCACGAGGTCGACCGACAGGTCCACCGGTCTTCGTGCCCCGCTGCTCAGGTCCAGCATCTCGACCTCGCTGCGGCCAGCGACATTCCACACCAGTGCGGCCTGGTCGTCGCGGGGGCTGAGCGCGAAGCCATCGAGCTCGACCCCCGTTCGCTCTGCAAGCAGCTCCAGGTCACCGGATGGCTTCCCGCCTTGGAGCCGCAGGCGCCCGAAGATGCGCAGGTCTCGACCGGCGTTGGAGGCGAGATAGACCGCGGAGCCGTCGGCGGCGAGCTCTCCGGCGAAGCTGCCCGGTCCTTCGTGCGGAGTGAGCAGTGACTCGGCGCCGGTGGCTACCTCCACCACGAACAGATCGTTGCTGCCCCGTCCCGCGAGACGATCGAGCAGCACCAGGGTGCCGTCGCGCGAGATGTCGACGATGCGCCCGGTGCCCGGGTTCTGCGCGACCAGGCGGCTTGCCCCGGTGCCGAGGTCGTGCAGGTAGACGTCCATGGACGCGGCCGATCGCGTGTTCGAGCTGAACGCGAGGCTCTTACCGTCCGGGCTCCAGGGACCGAGCCAGTTGTTCTCGCGCCCGCCCTGGGTGATGCGCCGCGACACGACGCCGTCCGGCGACACCAGCAGGATCTGCTGGTTCATGCCACCGCCGGGCGCCACCGACACTGCGAGCCACTCCCCGGCCGGCGACCAGGACACCGATCGGACCTGGTCGTCGAATGCCGTGACCTGGCGCGGCCAACCACCACCGAAAGGCACCGACCAAACCTGCGGCGAACCGCTCAGATCGGACACGAACGCAAGGGTGCGGCCGTCCGGGGCGAACGTCGGCGAGAAGGCAGAGCCGATCCGAGCCAGCCGCGACACCGCGTCGGCGATGCCATCCTCCGCGGCGCGCAGGGGGGGTAGGCAGACTGCCAGCGAAGCCCAGGCAAACGCAAACGGAACCAGCGACTGTCCTCGCACCATCGGTCGATCCTCCTGTGCCCCGCGCACCGCCCTCCGCTCGGACTTCAGCCGCCCAACTTCTGCCGCAGGCGCCGCGCCACCGCCACCGGCACCATGGGAGATACGTCTCCGCCGAGCCGCGCCACCTGCTTGATCAGGGTGCTAGAGAGGTCGGCGACCTCGGGTCGCGGCAGGAGGAACACCGTCTCGATCTCGGGGCGCAACCGACGGTTCATGCGCGCCATCGGCATTTCGTAGTCGAGGTCCGCTCCGCTGCGCAAACCCCGCACGACGCCACAAGCGCCCATCGAGGAGGCGTACTCGACCAGCAGGCCGCTGAAGCTGTCGACCAGGCAATCCTCCCACAGGCCGAGCACCTCGCCCAGGATCTCGACGCGCTCGGCGACGGTGAAGAACGACTGCTTCTCCGGGTTGCCCAGCACCGCCACGTAGACGCGGTCGAACATCCCACGCGTTCGCGCCACGAGATCGAGGTGGCCGTTGTGGAACGGATCGAACGACCCGGGGAAGACTGCGATGCGCTCTCTCATTGGGGGGTGCCTCGACTACCGGCGTGCGTCCTTCAGGCGCGGCGTCAGATCGAACGTGATCACGTTGAACGCGGCGTCGCGCAGTCGCAGCAACACGACGGTGGCGTCCGCCGGAACGTCGAGTAGCAGGCGCTCGGAGCGAGAGTCGACGAGCCCGTCAGCGGCTTCGATCGGTCTCCAGGCCTTGCCATCGACGCTCACCATCGCCTCGCGGAGCGGGCTGAGCTCGTCGCTCACTGCGATCTCGTAGTGGTCCCCAGCGCGCGTCACCCCGTCGAGCCGCGGGGCGCCGTGGTCGACGATCACGAGATCGGAGATGCGTTCCGCGGTGAGCGCCTCCTCTGCGAGGTTCGCCTTCGCGTCGGTCACGGTCAGGCGGAACCGGTAGTACCCGTCGGGCAGCACCGTCGAGTCGAAGCTGAGCCAGGAGTCCTCGAGCTCCGTAGCGACCTCCAACCACCGCTCTTCGTCCTGCTGCCGGACGTGCAGGTCGTAGCGCAAGGGGTCGCCGTTCGGGTCGGTCGCCTCCCACTTCAGCGTGCGGTAACCGAGCTTCCAGAGCTCCTTCGACCGTTGCGCGTCGTCAGCGGCTGGACCGCCGAGGGTCGTGAAGATGCCGTCGCGGTTCGGGTGCGCGGGCTCGAACGCCTGCTGGCCGGGGTTGAAGTTGCTGGGCACCAGGATCTTGCCAGGCTCGAGCACCTCGAGCGACTTGATCTCGGGCCGCCGGTTCTGCTGGAGGTAGGAGATCTCGACCGCCTCGATCGTCGGCGAGGCCTCTCCCCCAGCCGACAGCTCGGCCTGCCACTGCAGGTAGCGGCCGCGCGGAACGTCCGCCAAAGAGACGTCGCGACCTTGCAGCGGCTCGCTCCATTCGGACCATGTGGCATCGGGATTCGGGCTCGATCCCGAGCGCAGCTGGAACGCAACCTCGGCGCCACGAGGCAGCTCGCCGCGCCAGTGCAGAGAGCCGAAACGGGAAGGCTGCTCGGCATCCAGAACGGCGCTGGTGAAGGAGCCCGTGCGCTCGCGAGCGCCCACCGCGCGGTAGAGCGCCGAGCCATTGGTGGTCGCGAAGGCCGGCGCGGTCTCGCCGGGAAGGAGCTGCACGATCTGCAACTCGTCGACGTCGCGCTCCAACAGCAACGTCCCGTCGAGCAGGCTGTAGAGCTTGCCGTCCATGCCGGTGCCGATCCACAAGCGCTCCTGCCAGAGCAGGGAGTACACGGTTTCCCTCTCGAACCGCCAGACAGTCTCGACGACTCCGGCCTCCGAGATGCGCAACAGCTCGCTGCGCGGTCCGGTGTAGCTCGAAGGCCGGCTTCCGGCGGCCACCGCCGCACCGGCGTCGACGGTGATGCGCGCGGCATCGCCGCTCGAGCTGTCACGCTCGGTCGATCTCGCGGTAGACGTAGAGGCCTGCAGGTCGACGAAGCTGCCCTCTGACGCGAGCGCAGCCGCATAGACGGTTCCGTCCGGAGCGGCGGCGAAAGCGGTGATCTCCGGCTGGGGAGCGTCGTGAAGCGTCACCGCCTTGCCATCCCCGCCGAGCCGTAGCACGAGCCCCTCCCCCGCGGTGCCGACCAGCACCGAGCCGTCGGGTCGTGGCAGGAGGGACCGGATGTGCGCGTCGCTGACGTCGAGCACCACCTCCCCCTCGCTCTTGCCGGGCTCGAGCGCGAACAGCTTGCCCTGGGTACCTGTGCCGATCAGGAGTCGTCCCCGCGCGTCGCGCGCGAGCGCCCAGATATAGCGCTCGCCGGGCGCGAACACGGCCTCGGTGGTGCCGTCGGCATCGATGCGGTAGACCTTGCCGTCCGGCGAGCTGGCCGCCCAAATCGTGCCGTCGGGATCGACCCAGAGTGCCGAGATCTGCGCCTCCTCGGCGTCGAGCAGCCGCTCGAGACCGCCCCTCGCCCCCGGCACCACGCGCAGTACCTCGCCGTCGTTGCCGGTGCCCAGCACGAACCCGTCGCCAGCGCGGGCCGCGGCGAGCAGGTACGGCGCCTCGAGCGTCACCACGCGCTCGTAGCTCTGCGCCAGTCGCAGGATGCCCAGGGCGTCGAGACTGGTGCTCTCGAGCGTCCCGGAGGCATAAGCCGCGGCACCCGAGATGCGGAAAATCTTCACCTCGCTCGCGGTCGCGACCGGAGCCGACAACGCCAAACCCGCGACGCCGGCCAGCAGCAGGGCTCGCAGTCGGCTAGACACTTCGAGGCCGCGCTTTCGTGACAATTGCGTCAAGTTCAGCGCATCCCCACCGCTGGCAGCACTTCGAGGTCGACGCGCTCCAGACCTTCGAGGGGAAGGTCGCTGGCAACGAACTCGCGGCTCACGATCGAGAGCGCCAGCGGCTTGGTCGCGAGCGCCCCCCTCCCTTGCCAGAGCGACCGCATCGAGTCGGGCAGATCCGGCAGCGCCCGTCCGTCGACCACCAGGCCGCGGGCCGGGCGGACACTCAGCACTCCGAGGCTGTCGCGCGAGTGAAACGAGCCGAGAAGCCGCAGGGACTCCTCGAAGCTCTTGGGCTCGAATGGCTCGATCTGCAGCGCCGCCGCGTCGACGCTGCTGCCGTCGCCGACGAACAGGTAGAGCGGACCGGGAGCCGCGTCGGCCGGCACCAGGACGGGCACCCGGCGCTGCGTGCGCTGACCCCGGTGGCTGCGCAGGTCGAGCAGCACGTCGACGGTATCGCCTGCCCGCACCGCTCGGCGCTCGGCGTGGGCGCCGAGCAGCGACAACGTGCGAATCTCGGGGCCTTGAGCCAGCTCGATGTCGACGCCCGAGGTCTCGACGTCGACCCATGGGTTGAGCTCGAAGAATCCGACGAGCTGCAGCAGGTAGAGGGCGGCGCTGATCGCGGCGCCGGAGCCGTCGAAGCTCTGCCGGACAACCACGTCGTCGTAGCCGGCGAAGCGGAAGGTGGCGGCGAGGTCGAGCGACTGGTCGCCGGAGGCGTAGCTGAACGCGTCGACAGTCTGCAGGGTCGCCACCGCGAGGAGCGCCGGCCGCATCAGCGGCACGTCCGCCACCTCGAGGTGGTATGCCCGCTGCCCGGGCTCCTTGGCGAGGACCCCCGCTGCGCCGGTGACCGAGATGCGCACGGGCGTGGTCGGCGCTATCGCGCCCAGACGTCCGCGCATGCCTGGCAGCCGATCCTCGTCGAAGGCGCCGACCACCGCACCGACGTTGGTCAGCTTGAACGAGCTGAGATCGCTGGCCACCACCGTCAGCACTTCGGCAACGGCCATCGGAATCTTCACCGGCCCGAGCGAAAGCACCGGATGGCCGAACGCCACCACCTGATCACCGCTGCGGTCGGTAAGGGTGCCGCTCGCCGCGAGCTTGAGGTCGCCGCCGATGAGCACGCCCGCCACCGAGGCGCCGGGACCGATCTCGTGGGGCTCCAACGTGTCGACCGTGGTGCCCGCCGACGCCACCTCGCCGAGCACGAGACGCAGGAGCGATTGGCTGCGGGGCTCGAACCCCGACGACACGAACGCGAGCGCCGACGACGCTCCGGTCATCGCGGAGGCCGTGCCTTGGCCGAGAACCTCGAGATGCGCCCGCAGCTCCTCCTCTGCCCGCGCGGAGTCGGCCATCGGCTTCGCGAGCTGGATCAGCGATCGAGGCGAGCCGAGCTCGCTCGCCGGGCGGGAGCGCGTGCCGCCGGCCGGAAGGTCCTGCAACGCGTGCATGTCGGCGATCGGTGTGATGCCCGCGATCGCGTCCTTCGCGAAATCCCAGGAGAAGGCCACCGCGCCCGCGAGACGACCTTCGATGTACACCGGGCTGCCGCTCATGCCGCGGACGACACCGCTGCGCTCGAGGTCCTGGCCGGAGAGACGGGCGAGGATGAAGCTCATCCCGGGATAGACGTTCTGCATCACCCCGATCACTTCGACCTCGAAGCGTTCCGGCTCGCTCCCGGCAAAGACCGAGAGGCCGTAGCCGCGCTGCCCCCGCACGACCTCTTCGATGCCGATCACCTCGGGGTCGACCGGCGCGGTCTGCGCAGCCGAGACGCCGGCCCCGGCCCAGAGCAGGAGCACCAGGAGAAGCGGGCGGACACGCGTGGTGGCTGGGGGGTTCTTCATCGGTAGGGTAATCACGTCAGTACCAAGGAAACGCCCCGTGCCGCAGCACCTCCATCCGTCCTGCTTCGGCCTGCGCGCCGGATGGCACCGTTGCCGGCGACCAAGCTACCACGGTCGAGGGTTCTCCGCCTGGGAGAAGCCCGTCATCCACGATCCACGAAAGCGCACCGCCAAGCTGGTGGCGGAGAGAATCGACGGAAGTGATGGGCTGCTCCCCGGAAAGGTTGGCACTGGTCGCAGTGAGCGCGATCCCCAGCTCGCCCAGCAGCCGGCGCAAACCCGCGTGCGCCGGGATCCGCACCCCCAGGCGGGTGTCTCCAGCCATCGCCGCGAGCGGCATCGCCACCTCGAGCAGCACGGTCAGAGGCGCCGGCCAGTACCGCAGTCCCCAGCGCAGACCGGGATCGTCGCGGCGAACGCCGAGCGACATCACCTGCTCGAGGCTCGCCGCGACGACCGGCAACGGCTTGCCGCGCTCTCGTGCTTTGACAGCGAAGATCCGCTCCACACCCGCCGTCGAGCGCGGGTCCACGGCGAGCGCGTAGCTCGACTCCGTCGGCACCGCCGCCACTTCGCCGCGCAGCAGCCCGGCGCGCAGGTCCGCCACCGGGTCGCCCAAGCGGAGCAGCCGCGGCGCCTCAGGCATGGCGGGAACGCTTTCCGGACGTGGACCGCGTCGCGGCCGCAGCCTCGTCGAGCAGCGCGCGGGCGTGCTGGAGCGAGGAGTCGGTGACCCTCTCGGCGGCGAGCATGCGCGCGATCTCGCGCACGCGATCCTCAGCCACCAGCTCCGCTACATCGACCTGCGTGCGCTCGCCCGAGGTGGTCTTCTTGACCCTGTAGTGCCGGTCGCCGAGGCAGGCGACCTGCGGCAGGTGGGTGACCGCGAGCACCTGGCGCGAGCCGCCGAGCTGGCGCAGCTTGCGACCGATCACGGCGGCCTCGGCGCCGCCCAGACCCACATCGACCTCGTCGAACACCAGGGTCTCCGCGTCCGCGCCGGCCACCGGGTCCGCGCACACCGCGACTTGCAGCGCCAAGAACACGCGCGCCAGCTCGCCACCCGAAGCGATCCGGGCGAGCGGGCGCAACTCCTCCCCAGGGTTGGGCGCGAGCTCGAACGTGACCTCGTCGATGCCGTCGCGGACCAGCTCGCCGCCCGCATGAGGTCGCGGCTCGATCCGCACGGCAAACCGCGCGCGGCCCAGGGCCAGATCGCGCAGCTCGCGCTCCACCCGCGCGCACAGCGAGTCCGCCCAGGCCCTGCGTCGCCGCGACAGGTCCAGCGCTGCTTCGCGGTACTCCGCCAGCGCCGCCGTCACCTCCGCCCGCAGCTCGTCGCGACGCTCGTCGTCGGCGTCGAGCTCGTCGAGCTCCGCGGCGATGCGCTGGCGCAGCTCCAACACCTCGGTGCTGCTCGCGCCGTATTTGCGCAGCAGCCGCTCGAGCAGCGCGAGACGATCCTCCGCCTGCTCGAGGCGTCGCGGGTCCGCCTCGACCTCACCGAGGCTCGCGCGCACGCTCGACGCGAGCTCTTCGGCGCGGATACGCAGCTCGTCGGCCTCGCGCAGCCACGACTCCGCCTCCGGCTCGAACGGGACGAGCCGCTCGATGGCCCCGGCGCCGCGCGCCAGCAGCACCGCCGCCGAGGCCTCGTCGTCGTCGGCGAGCAGGGTCAGCGCCGCAGCAGCAGCCTCCGCGATCTCCTCGGCGTGGCGCAGCCGGTCGCGTTCCCGTCGCAGCTCGACCTCCTCGCCGGAGACCAGCTCCGCGTCGTCGATCTCGGCGCGCTGAAAACGCAGCAGGTCGATGCGCTGCGCGCGCGCGCGATCCTCGCCGATGACCCGCTCGAGTCGCTCGGAGAGCTGGCGGTGCCGATCCCACGCGGCTCCCACCCGTTCGAGCAGGTCCATGGCCTCGGCACCGCCTTCGCGATCGACCCATGCGAGCTGCTGCTCTGGATGGAGCAAACCCAGCTCGTCGCGCTGGCCGTGGATGCGCAGCAGGAGAGGCGCGATGTCCGCCAGCAGCCGCAGCGTCACGGGTTGATCGTCGAGGAACACGCGATTCGGACCGGCACGTGCGACCTCCCGCCGCACCACCAGCACGCCGTCTTCGCACGACAGGCCCGCCGCGCCGAGCAACTCGCGGCAGCGCTCCAGGCGGGCGCCGGCAAGCTCGAAGACCCCCGTCACGCGGAGCTCCGTCGCGCCGGTGCGGATCGCGTCGGTGCTCGCCCGGGCGCCTCCCAGCAGCGAGAGGGAGTCGACCACCAACGACTTCCCTGCTCCGGTCTCGCCGGTGAGGGTCGCGAAGCCCGGCCCCAGCTCGACGCTGGCCTCTTCGACCACCGCCAGGTTGCGGACGTGGAGGGTGCGGAGCATCGCTGCGTCGACGAGCTGTTCGGTGAGAGGCTACCTGTCGCGTCAGGGCTCACGCTCGCCCACGTCCTCGGGACCAAGCTGGCCGGCCTTCGCGCTCGCCTCCACGACGGCCTTGATCATGGTCACGCGGAGGCCGCCTTCCTCGAGCTTCAGCAGACCATCGACGGTACAGCCGCCAGGCGTCGTGACCTCGTCCTTGAGCAGGGCAGGGTGGGAGCCGGTGCTGAGCACCATGGTCGCGGCACCCAGACAGGCCTGCGCCGCCATCTCGGTCGCGACGCCGCGCGGCAGGCCCACCTTCACGCCGCCGTCGGCCAGCGCCTCGATCACGAGATAGACGAAGGCGGGGCCGCTCGCCGAGAGCCCGGTGACGGCATCGAAGTGGCGCTCTTCGAGCTCGAGGGTGCGACCCAGGGGCACGAACAGGCGGCGCGCGAGACGCAAAGAACTGTCGCCAGCGTGGCGACCCGCGCACAGCACGGTCATGCCGGCGCCCACCAGGCTCGGCGTGTTGGGCATCGCCCGCACCACCGGCACCGGACCCGTCAACCGGCGCTCGATCGCGCTGGTGTCCACCCCGGCCAGGATCGAGATCAGGAGCTGTCGCGGCTGGAGCACCGGAGCGATCTCGCCGAGCACGCGGGCCCCGCCCTGCGGCTTGACGCACAGCAGCACGACGTCGGCTCCGGCGACCGCGGCGCGGTTGTCCACGCCGGCACTCACCCCGAGCTCCTCCTCCACCTCGCGCGCGCGCTCCTCGTGGCCGGCGGTGGCGTGGATCTGCTCTTGCGTCACGACGCCTGCGGTGAGCAGGCCGCGGATCAGGGTCTCGCCCATGGTGCCCGCACCCAGCACCGCGATGCGCCCCAACGCGAGAGGCTCCGCCGGTGCGCTCATCGCAGCCCCAGAAGCGCCCGCAGGACGTAGACCGCGATCTTCGGGTTCTCGCGCAGCCGGCGGATCGAGTAGAGGTACCAGTCGGCGCCGTACGGCACGTACACGCGAACGCGATGTCCCTCGGCGTGCAGGCGGTCGCGAAGCTCCTCGCGCACGCCGAGGAGCGTCTGGAACTCGTAGGACTTCTCGTCGAGACCGAGCGCGCCGACGATCACTCGCGAGCGATCGACCAGGCGGTCGTCGTGGGTCGCGACCCCGACATGGCAGCGACGCGCCAGCAACGCCTCGAGGCACGCGACGAAGCTCTCGCGCACCTGATCGAAGTCGCGATACGCGACCTGCGCCGGCTCGATGTAGATGCCCTTGCACAGCCTTACGCTGGTGCCCGGCTCGAGGCTCGCGATGTCGCTCAGGGTGCGCCGAAGATACGCCTGCAGCACCAGGCCGAGGTTGCCGTAGCGCCCTTGCGCGCCGTGATAGAGCCGCAACGTGGCGTCGGTGCAGGTGTGATCCTCCATGTCGATGCGCACGAAGAGACCCGCGGTGCGGGCCGCCGCGGCGACCTCGAAGAGGTTGTCCCGACAGAACTGCTCGTCGATCTTGAGGCCCAGCAGCGTGAGCTTGATCGAGATGCCAGAGCGCAGCCCGTCCGCGCGAATACGATCGATCAGCTCGACGTATTCCCCGACCGCGCGCTGCGCGCGAGCACGATCGGCCACCTCTTCGCCGAGCAGCGCGAGGGTCGCGACGAAACCGACCTCGTTGAGCTTGCTCGTCCGGGCCGATGCGTCGGCCAGCGTCTCGCCGGCGACGTAGCGCCGCGCCA
>DATLFI010000309.1:0-3266 GCA_035524895.1 Thermoanaerobaculia bacterium
TGTCGGCGTCGGGGGTTCCGTGGCCTATTGCGATCCGGTTGCTGAGTTGGCGGTCGCGATCCTCGTGAACAAGATGCAGTTCCCCAACCCTTCGACCGCCGCGCTCTGCGACCTCATCCGCGAGGAATTCGAAACAGCCTGACGAGGGCAACCCTGCCGTCGAAGTTGAGGGTGGTCACAGTCGGTTCAATCGCTATCGCTTGCGGTCTCAGGCGGTCATCGCAACGGCCTCGGCGAACTTCTCGGAGGGTGACAGCCAGCCGAGGGTCTGTCGAGGGCGGCCATTCAGCTCGCGTGCGACGGCATCGAGCCGGCGCTGGGTGACGGCCGAGAGGTCGGTGCGTTTCGGGAAGTACTGGCGCAGCAGACCGTTGGTGTTCTCGTTCGTCCCGCGTTGCCAGGGGCTGCGCGGGTCACAGAAGTAGATCTGCAGGCCGGTGTCGATGGTGAACCGGGTGTGGTGCGCCATCTCCTTGCCCTGGTCCCAGGTCAGCGAGCGGCAGAGCTGCTCGGGGAGCGTGAGCACGCGGCTGGCGAGGGCCTTGAGGACCTCGTCGGAGCCGCGGCCACGAGGGAGCCGGATGAGCAGCGCGTAGCGGCTGGTGCGCTCGACCAGGGTCACGATCGAACTGCCGCCGCTGCCCAGCAGCAGATCTCCTTCCGTAAGACTGAAGATGGCCTGGGAGGGTCGGGTGTGGCTGAGGTCGCCTTGCGCTTGGTCGCTAACTGGGAATGTCCGCCCAACCCTCCGGGGTGCCCTGGCTGCTGATTGAGATGTGCGCTCGGTCGCTGGTTACGGATGCGTCAGCGGGGTGTCCACGGGCTCGTTGAAGTCGGAGCGGAGCGAGAAGGGAGCGGGCACATGACGCCGCCGCGGAAGAGGGCGTGGGTCGGGGTGGACATCGGCAAAACACACCATTGGGTGAGCGTGCTCGATGCCGATGGCGCGGCGTTGCTGTCGGTCAAGGTCATGAATGACGAAGCCGAGATCCTCGCGCTGATCTCGGCGGTAGGTGAGCTAGCGGAACAGGCCATCTGGGCGGTCGACATCATCGGTGCGCCGTCGGCACTGTTGTTAGCGTTGCTGACCCAGGCCGGCCAATCGGTGCGATACGCCTCCGGGCGGGTGGTCGCGGCCATGAGCAGCGCCTACACCGGCGAGGGCAAGACGGACGCCAAGGACGCCTACGTGATTGCGGAGACCGCCCGCATTCGACGCGACCTGGTAGTGATCGACCAGGAGGCGGACCTGGTGCGCAACCTGGCCGTGCTGACCGGGCACCGCGCCGATCTCATCGCCGACCGGGTACGGATGATCAACCGGCTCCGGGACCTCATGACCAGCGTGTTCCCCAGCTTGGAGCGAAGCTTCGACTATGCCGCCTGCAAAGGGGCACTGGTTCTCTTGACCGGCTACGCCAGCCCGCCCCGGATCCGCCGCGTCGGCCAGACACGGCTGGCCGCCTGGCTGCGCCAACGCAAAGTGCGTAACGCCGTCGGTGTCGCTGCTCGAGCGGTGACCGCGGCCCGTGCCCAAATGACCGTGCTTCCCGGGCAGGACCTCGCCGCCAGCATCGTTGCCGAGCTGGCCACGAACATCCTTGCCCTCGACGAGCGCCTCAAGAGCCTCGACGCCCAGATCGCGGAGGCCTTCGATCAACACCCACAGGCTGCGATCATCCAATCGATGCCCGGCTTCGGTCCCTTCCTCGGCGCCTCTCTTCTGGTCGGCGCTGGCGATCTGCGCGCCTTCCCCACCCCCGGCCATCTCGCGGCCGCAGCCGGCCTGGTGCCCGTGCCGAACGACTCCGGACGCCGATCCGGCAACCTGCACCGACCAACGCGTTACAGCCGCCCCCTCCGACACGTCTTCTATCTGTCAGCCCAAACGAGCATGACGCGCCCCGGGCCGAACCGCGACTACTACCTCAAGAAACGCGAGCGCGGTCGCACTCACAGCCAGGCGGTCATTGCCCTTGCTCGCCGCCGCGTCGACGTCCTCTGGGCGCTCCTGCGCGAGAACCGAATCTGGGTCACAACACCACCGGCACTCCCTCAGGCGGCTTGACAACACCATTGAGATTCCCAGTGGCCAGGCACCGCACGGTCCGCAACCTCTGGTGGGCGCTCGCTGATGTTGATGGTGTCGCGGAGCTTCCCGCTGCCGTGGTGGTAGGGGCGGGTCGCTCGCGGGCGGCGGAGCACCCGGCGCATGCGCAGGTACGCCGTCAACTCCCGTTTCAGCGCGCCCCGCGACTGCACGAACAGCGACGTGTAGATCGTTTCGTGTGACACGTGCAGCTCCGGGTCCGCGGGATGCTCACGGCGGAGCCAACCCGCGATCTGCTGGGGAGACCAACGGAGCTTGAGTTTATCGGCCACGAGCACGGCCAGCTCTCGGTGCACGACGAGCTTCGCTGGCTTCGGTCGCCGTGCCCCCCGCCAGGCAGCCCGGTCCGCCTCCGCGGCTCGGTACCGTACCCGACCGCCGTGACCGGCGACCTCCCGCGAGACCGTGGACGGAGCGCGACCCAGGCGACGGGCGATCGCTCGGCACGACTCGTTGGTGACGAGTCCGCGCGAGATCTCTTCGCGCTCCACCAAGGAGAGCCGCAGCGGGGATCGCGACCGCTCCACGGGCGGGATCCCACCCGTCGACGCCACGAAGTCCCACACCGCCTTGCCGCTCCGACCCAACGCCCGATGGATCGAGCGCAGCGACGCCCCTGCCCGGTAGCGCCGCCAGATCTCTTCCTTCTCCTCCGTCGTCATCGCCGACCGGACCATCACCGCACCTCCCTCGTCGAGCTAGGCTTCTAGCCTGTTCGACAAGGTGGTGCGATCACCCTCTGAGACCGCCCATCATCGTGCGGGGGGGGTGGGACGCGGTGGCGGGATGTCGACGAGAGAGGGAAGCTCCGCGAACTAACTATCGAGGGCCTTGGCCTCTACTACGTTAGGTGCGCTGCAACGCCCCTCGGGTGCGAGCTGAAGGTGGTTTGCAGAACACTCACGAGTGAACGCGAGTAACCGTCTTCCACCGTTGCGACTTCGCGCCCCCCGACCAATCGGACGACCCCGACGTGCTTCCGGACAACAGCACTGCGGTCAACTTGACCAGCTGCAACCAGCTTCGAGATCGCCTCAGTCAGCTGCGCCTCGTCCAGGGCGAGTAGCCGTAGCAACTCTGCTTTGGTGAACCAGTCCTGGGAAGGAGCTTGGATAGACGGCCCGACGTAGGCTTCCTTCATGGTTCCCTGCCTTCG
>DATLFI010000310.1:0-4303 GCA_035524895.1 Thermoanaerobaculia bacterium
TCTCTCGGCTCGGGCAAGAGGGCGGAGTAGGACACGACAGAGCCTGCAAAGGAGGGAACGATGAGTCCAAAGAAGGTCACGCAGAAGTCCGCCGAGAGCACCTCCGCGAGCGGCAAGAAGCCCAAGGGATTCACGGCTGAAGAACGAGCTGCGATGAAGGAGCGCGCCCAAGAGCTGAAGGCGGAAGCGCGCCGCGGCACGCGCGCGAATAAGAGCAAGGCGGACGGGGAAAGCGACGTGCTCGCGAAGATCGCCGAGATGCCGGAACCGGATCGCGCCATGGCCGAGCGGCTCCATGCCATCGTCAAGGCCAGCGCGCCAGACCTCTCGCCGAGAACCTGGTACGGGATGCCCGCCTATGCCAAGGACGGCAAGGTCGTCTTTTCTTCCAGAGCGCGCAGAAGTTCAAGTCGAGGTACGCGACCTTGGGCTTCAGCGACAAGGTGAACCTCGACGAGGGCGCCACGTGGCCGACCTCCTTCGCGCTGACGGAGTTGACCGCCGCCGAAGAGTCAAAGATCGCCAAGCTCGTGAAGAAAGCGGTGAGCTGAGCCCGCCGTTCGACAACGCGACGTCCACGCCAACGCCAACTCGCCCGCCAACATCAGCCCCGTCGGGCGTCCTCCGGACAGACCGTCCGCTACCGCCTCGACCGCGGCGGCGACCGCAGGCTCAACCGAGCACTGCACATGATCCTCGTCACCCGCCGCCGAGCCCACGCCCCGACGATCGCCTACATCAACCGTCGCATCCAGGAAGGCAAGAGTCGCCGCGAAGTAACCCGCTGCCTCAAGCGCTACCTCGCCCGCACCCTCTACCGCCTACTCGAGAACCCGCCAATGCCGACTTGACAAACATAGAAGCATCACTCGCGAATCGCGCGGATCTGTCGCAGTCTGACGCCGCAGATCGTCGACGCGAAGAACGATCGAGCCGATGCGGAGCACCGCGATCGATCCTATGCCGAACGTACGACTCGAGCTCTCGTTCATGCGACACTCCCGCACACTCGCGCATGCGAGTGACGCCCTCTGTCGTAGTCCACCTCGTCCTCCACCATTCTGGTCTCATGTCCCATCCGCACTCGGTTAGCGAGCTCGTCGAGCGTGGCCGCGAGGCGGCGGCCAGGGGGTCATGGCGTGAAGCGTACGACCTGCTCGTCGCAGTGAATCCCGCCGAGCTCGCGCCAGAAGACCTCGAGCTGATCGGCGAGGCGACTTCCTGGACCGGGCCGACCGAGCGGTGTATCGCGGCCCGCGAGCGAGCCTACAGCGCCTACGTCGCGACCGGAAACCGGAGAGGGGCCGCGCGTCTGGCTCTCGCGCTCGTTCGCGATCATCAGCTCGCGCACGCGGGGTCGGTGGCCGCGGGTTGGTCGAAGCGTGCCGAGCGCGTGCTCGAGCAGGAGCCGGAGTGCCCCGAGCACGGACACCTCGCACGCAGGCAGTGGCTCGCCGCGTATGCACGGGGCGACCTGGGGGAGGCGCGGCGGCAGCTACAGCGGGCGCTCGAGCTCGCCCAGCGCTTCTCCGACCGGGACTTGGAAGCCCTGACTCTCCACAACCAGGGATCAATCCTCATCAGCGAGGGCGAGGTCGAAGAGTGCTGGGCGCTGATCGACGAGGCCGCCGCAGGGGCGGCAGCGGGTGACCTGCGACCGACCGCAACGGGTCAGGTGTACTGCTGGACGATCAGCGCGTGTCGCGACCTCATGGAGCTGCGTCGCGCCGGCGAGTGGACCACTCGATTCGAGCAGTGGTGTGAGCGGACGGCCCTGCCAGGGGGATGGCGAGGCGACTGTCGTGTTCACCGCGCTGAGTTTCTCAGGCTCCAGGGCCGATGGGCGGAGGCCGAAGAAGAGGCGACGTCCGCCTGCAACGACTTCAGCGACTACAACACCGTGCATGGGTTCGGCACGGCGGCGTACGAGCTCGGCGAGCTCCACTTTCGTCGCGGCAATCTCGCCGCAGCCGAGGATGCCTTCCGCCGAGCGCTCGAAGCTGGGGTCGAGCCGCAGCCCGGGCTGGCGCTGCTCCGACTGGCCGAGGGGAAACCGAGCGTCGGCCTCAGTGAGCTCCAGCGAGCGCTCGGCGAGGTCCCGGACGACCGCATTGAGCGTGCACGACTCCTGCCCGCTTATGTCGAGCTAGCGGTAGCGGCGGGCCACGTGGACAGAGCGCGGGGTGGAGCCGAGGAGCTGGCGTCCCTGTCTGCGCTCTTCGGCTCGGATGCGCTCACGGCCATGGCTACATGGGCGAGTGGAATCGTTCTTCTCGCCGAAGGGGCTGCGGCGACCGCTGTTGCGCCGCTCCGGGAGGCGGTTCGGCATTGGCACCACCTCGGCGCGCCGTACGAAGCGGCGCGCGCCCGAACTGCCCTTGCCGAGGCGTACCAGGCGACCGCCGACGACGACGCGGCAATGCTCGAGCTGGAAGCGGCCCGATCGATCTTCGAACGCCTCGGCGCAGCCGCTGCCGTGCGCCGTGCCGCTGAGCTCATGCAACCGCGCCGCCCCGACGCCGCCGAGGCCACGTTTCTCTTCAGCGACATCTGCGGTTCCACGAGTCTCACCGAGGCGCTCGGCGACCAAGCCTGGCACGACCTGGTCGAATGGCATGACAGGACGCTTCGCGCTCTGTTCGCCCGCCATCGAGGAGAGGAGGTCGACCACGCGGGCGACGGCTTCTTCGTGGCATTCGCCGACTCTGCTGGGGCACTTGCCTGCGCCGTCGAGATCCAGCGAGCCCTAGCCGAGCATCGCCGGAATCATGGCTTCGCGCCACCGGTTCGAATCGGCGTCCATACGGCCGAGGCGATCGCCGTACGCCGCGCGTTCCGTGGCAAGGGTGTTCACGCGGCTGCGCGCGTCGGCGCCGTTGCAGAAGCCAATGAGATCGCGGCCAGCCGCGAGACTGCAGAGGCCGGCCGAGTGACCTTCACGAACCCTCGTCTCGTCGAGCTCAAGGGCCTCTCCGAACCGGTCGAGATCGTCAGCGTCGATTGGGCTTAGCTCACTCGTCAAGCGACAATCCCGCGCACCCTCGCATGGCACAGGCTTGCGTCAGCAGCGCCCGCGCCGACCTCTCAACGGCTGGGAGCGCTACCGGAGCACGCGGTACTCGAGATGCGTCACGCCGTCGGTCTGGCTGAGACCGATCTGTTCCCGCTGATTCGCTGCGGGAGTTCGTCGAACAACCGACGGCTCCCTCCGAGCAGGACGTTGACCAGGTGGATTCCGATCTCGTCCACGAGCCCGGCGACGACTTGCTGATCGATGATGGCGCACATGATCACGGCTTGGGTGGGGTGGCGTCATGGGCTGCTGCTGCATGCTTCGAGCTGGGCCGGAGGTAATTCGTTGCCAGCTCGGGAGCCAACACGGGAGTGCTGGTTGCGGAACAGTACTGTGTCGCTCCTCCTTTGCAGGACTTTTCTACTGGTCCCGCGCAGGTCCTGAGACTGGACTGCTGCCCGTTTGCTGCCCGAGGTTCCGCGACGTGTGCAAGAGTCGAAAGTCCGCAAACCCGATCAAGTGACGAGCTGCCCGCCGCCCGCAAGATAGGCGCATGCAAAAGGCGGGAGACACGTTCGGGGAGTTCGTGGCCGTGCTAGCTGCGGCGCTCGATGACCCGGATGCGACTGGTGCCGACCTGGCAGGGCGTCTCAACCTGTCGCGCTTCCATCTCGATCGTGTGATCGCCGCGTCTGCCGGTGAGCCACCGGGGGCGCTTCGCCGTCGCGTCCTCCTCGAGCGCGCGGCCCACAGGCTGCTCACGACCGAGTCGACGATCCTCGACGTTGCGATCGAGGCCAACTACTCGTCGCACGAGGCCTTCACCCGCGCGTTCGCGCGCGCCTGGGCCGCCCGTTCCCCGGGAGCCCTGATCCGCGACCCTCATACACGTTCCTCGGCTTCGACCGCACCACGGGCGTGCTCCTCTACACGGGGCACCTAATCCACGAGGATCTCTACGCCGGACAGCCGTGCGGGCCTCGCGACGAGCCGTACGTGCTCCGCGCCCCGATCGGCTACTACGAGTGCGTGAGGGGGTGACGCGGATGCGAGCGCACGTTCACGGACGGCTCGCGGGCTTGGTCGCCGTCCCGGCCGTCACCGTGGCCGCCGCCAGCACGAGCGTCTCACCGGGTCGCAGCGAGCCCTGGGCGTCGACCGGATCCCTCGACCTTCGCTCCGCTTTGCGCATCGTCTCGAGCCTCGGCGCCTGTCCGCCAGGAGTGTCGGCCAGCACGTGCGCCGCGCGCACGGGGGTGGGTGTCGTGCCCGGACTCGGCCGGGTGACGG
>DATLFI010000311.1:0-4511 GCA_035524895.1 Thermoanaerobaculia bacterium
CTCGAGCGCCCGCTGCGCCGCCGCCTTCGCGCGCGGGCGGCAGTCGTGAGGGGCCAGGGCGTCGAGCGCGCCGAGCGCCTCCCAGGCCTCCGCCATCCCGACGTGAGCCAGGGCCAGCTCGGGGTCGATCGCGATCGCCCGCTCGAAGCAGGCGAGCGCCTGCCCCAGGCTGTCGGCGGTCCTCTGGTGCCAGAGCTGGCGGCCGCGCAGGTACTCGTCCTGCGCCCGGTCGTCGGTGCGGCGCGAAGTCTGGGGGCGTGGTGCGGGCGCGCCGGGCTCGAGCGGAACGGTGGCCGCGATCCACTCGGAGACCGTGGCCGCCGCCGCCAGCAAACCGCCCGGCTGGGTCTCGTGCTCCTCGGCCCAGAGCTGATACCCGTCGCGCGCGTCCGCCAGATACGCCGTCACCCGCAGCCGGCCGTCGAAGCGGCGCACGCTTCCCTCCAGGACGTAGGCGACTCCGAGACGACGGCCGATGTCGCGGACGTCCGAGCGCCGGTCCGCCAGGGCGAAGCTCGAGGTGCGGGCGGCGACCCGTAGCCCCGGCACGCGGGCGAGGAGCCGGATCAGCTCGTCGGTCAGCCCTTCGGCCAGATACTCCTCACCCGGGGCGAGCCCCCGGGAGGAGAACGGGAGCACGGCGACGGAGGAGGGCAGCCTCTCGACTCCGGGTGCAGGGCTTCGCGAACGACGGGGTCCGGTCTCGCGATCGCTCGCGGAGCGGCGCAGCTCGCGCCAGGCGTCGATCTCACGGGTGGTCGCGAACACCGAGTCGCCGCGGCGGTGCCGGTGGCGATGGATCGGCAGACCCTCGTCGCGCTCCCAGCGCTGCACCGTGCGGACGCTGCGCTCTAGGTAGCCGGCGATCTCCTTCCAGGAGTCGAGATGCTCCGATGCTGCCTCCGGCGGCGCCATGGAGGAGGGGCTCACGAACGGCCTCGACGCGGTGAGATGAGGCGATTGTATCCGTTGTGTACACGTTGGGCGACAAAGCGCGACGTCGCGTCTCGTCGCTTGCGGGCGCGCTCCCGACGCGGACAGACTGGCCTCACCGCGAAGGAGGAACCATGAAGGCCACCACTCCGACCAACAGCGAGACGCTCGCCGGTCCCAGTCCCGGGCTCCAGCGCGAGGCGCAGCTCCACCGCATCGCCCGCGACTACGTGACCGAGGGCCTGGGCGCGAGGAGCTTCGACGCCATCCCGTATCACGAGGAGGTCGAGCTGCGGGCGCCGCTCCTGCCCGGCGGATCGGCGGCGCCGCTCCAAGGCCGCGCCGCGCTGCGCGACCGCTGGTGGGCGCCGCTTCCGGACCTGATCGGCGCCGTCCGGGTGCTCGACACCTACGTCAACCAGGACCGCACCGCGGTCACCGTCGAGTTCCACCTCGACGTCCACGGCTCCGCGTGCACCCTGCGCATCCTCGATCGCTTCACGGTGGACGCCGAGGGCCGGATCGTGGCGCAGGAGAACTTCTTCGACCCGCGGCCGCTCACTGCTCCCGACACGGTGTGAGTGCACTGGCTCAACCGAGGATGGTGAATCGATGATTCGCGCTTCACGCCATCGATGAGGTCGGCGAGAAGGAGGAGTCATGCCGCTGGTACAGGTGAAGATGTTCGGCGACGAGCTCGATGCGGAGCAGGCCCAGGCGCTGAACGGCAGGATCACCGACGCCATCGCCGCCTCGACGAGCGACAGCTCGATGCGCTGCTCGCTCGAGCGAGCGGACGCCCGACGGCGCCGCCACGACGCCCGCCTCCACCAACGCCGGCTCGAGGTCGAGCTCGGCGAAGATGCAGCCGTGTCACTGGACGCCCGGCACCAGCCGAACACCCTCCACGCCCTCGAAGTCGGTGTCGAAGCTGGCCACGACCGAGCCGGCCGCGCTCCGGGCCAGGGTCACGATCGCGGCGTCGACGAAGCTCAGCACGCCCGCGCCCTGATCGCGAAAGGTGCTCAGGGTGTCGGCGAAGAGGCTCGAGCAGGGGACGAAGTCGAGCTCGCGGGCTTCGAGCAGCAGCGTACCGACCCGGTTGGCGGTGGGCTGACCGCGCCGCGCGGCGAGCACGGTGACGATCTCGAGAAAGACGTACTCGAGGAGCAGTCCCCGGCCCCACTCGCCCCCGAGAAACCGCGTCATCACCTCGACGGCCCTGGCGTGGTGCACGTCGCGCGCGTTGTGGAACGCGACCACGAAGCTGGTGTCGAGGATGATCAACCGGTCTCGCGGCCCGTGGCGTAGACCCAGCCGTCGATCTCTTCGCTGAGACGCTCGCAACCCTCCGGATAGGGCTCGGGTTCGAGATCGCCGAGGCTGCCCGACGGCCGGCGATCCGCCGAGCGCTCGAGGTACAGCCGCAACGCCTCGCTCACCAGCTCTCCGAGGTTGCGACCTTCGAGCACGGCGCGCGCCTTGGCGCTGCGGTAGATCGCCTCGTCGAGGTTGCGGATCGTTGTGTCCATCAAGTGTTCAATGTAACACAAGTGTTGCTGACCTTCGTCCATCTCTCCTCTCGCTCTCGTGAGAAGCAGACGCGAGCTGACGATCGGCTCTTGCACGGCAGGCGCTCCCCTGAGCGACGGGCTGCTCGTCCTGCGGTACCTTTTCGGCTTCACCGGCTCGACGCTCACCAACGGCGCGGTCGGCGCTGGCTGCACGCGCTGCGACGCGAGCACTATCGAGCTGTTTCTGCAGGCGCTGGTCTAGGTTGCGCCGGCCGGCACCTCCCCATCGCCGTCGACGTCGAGTAGAGCGGCAAGGGTCAACAGGTAAGCGCTGATCTCCTCGAGAGTGCACCGCGAGCACCCGAAGTCGTCGACAGCTCCGGTGAGCAGTGTGGCGCCCGAGAACCCGAACAAGAAGCGCAACACCAAGAGACCGTCGGTGAGCGCGGCGGTAGTCTCGTTGGCGTCGATGTCCAGCGCTTCGAACGGCTCGAGCACGAAGTCTGAGGCCGGTCACCGCTCCCTCTTCGGCGACACGGGCGAGACCCGCGACCATGGTTGACACCGGAAGTCCTTGCAAATTAGAGTGAATTGACTCCCGACGGGGACAACGCTGCGGCGGTTTGCGGGTTTGGTAATTGAACCTCTCTGCAACCGCTACGAAGGGGTAGAACCATGTCAGCTGCCGGTTCGTACGAGTTTTCATGCCTGCGCGGACGAGTGGCGACGCGGACTTGCCCCCGCGCCCATCTCCTGTCGGCGGCGGTCTCACGGTCGATGCTTCGTCGCGTGAGCGCGCGCGCCACATTGGTCGGCGTCACCCTGTTGGGCACCACCTCGCTCGCGCACGCGGCCGAAGTCTGCTTCAGCTCCGCGGGCACCCACGGCGCCTTGTCCGTGACGGAGAGCGGCCCGGGCTGCGGGACCTTTCTGACCTACGGTCCCATCACCAACGGCCTGTACATGGGTAATAGCAACACCACCGAAGCGTGCACCTTCAGTTTCTCCCCGGCCGTCCTGGGCAGCACCGTCAACGTCAAACTGACCGCGCACAGCTGCGTCGCGGGGGCCTGCGAGGAGGCAGAGTTCTCGATCAACGGCACACACTACGTCGTCGCTCCCGCGGACCTCGATAACACTCAGCCCCCCGGAGGAAGCCCGCTCCAGATCACGGCAGCGGGCGACATCGTCGAAGCGCCGGGCGGCTCGGGCGACGGGTACGGAACGGTGACTTTCAACAGCGCCCCCGGTTCGACGACCAGCCTCACGATCAATCATGTCGTTACACTTGGGGAACCAAACGGCACCATCTACGAGGTATGCGCCGACGACTCCGGCACGTCGGCACCGACGAACACGCCGACGAACACGCCGGCGAGCACGAACACACCGACGGCGTCGAGCACTCCGACCATCACCAACACACCGACCATCGCCAACACACCGGACATCGTGGTGCCCGAGATCCCGACGCTGTCCGGGTCGGGTCTCCGACTGCTGTTGGTGCTCCTGCTGGGAGCGGCGCTGGTGTACGTGGTGAAGACGCGCGGGGAGAGCTGAGAGAGGCAGCCTCCGCTCGGGGATGAGACGCGGGAGGGGCACGGCCGTTCGGCCGCGGTCGAGCCGGAAGGCGCCCTCAGCCGCCCTCGAATGCTCGCGCACTCAGCCTTGACGAAGGTAGCGCCTGGAAGCTACCATGAAACCGATGCGCGCGGTTGGTTTGAAGGTGCTCAAGAACAAGCTGTCGGAGTACGTCCGCCTCGCCCAGGCAGGGGAGACCATTCTGGTGACGGATCGGGACCATGTCGTTGCCGAGCTGATTCCGCCGCAGGCTGGGCGGAGCCCGGCGGTGGCCGATGCCGTCCTGGCCGAGCTCATGCGCAAGGGGTGGGCCACGCCGCCGGCTCGCCCACTGACTGGCGCCCCTCCCCGAGCCTCGGTGATCGCCTTCGACGAGTTGATGCGCGAACTGGACGAAGACCGCGCCGATCGCTGACTTACCTGCGAAGCCGATGATCTATCTCGATGCGTCGGTCGCACTGGCTCAACTATTCGCCGAGGATC
>DATLFI010000312.1:0-4362 GCA_035524895.1 Thermoanaerobaculia bacterium
GGATGTCAGGACCGTGCCCAGGCCCTGCTCACCGAAGACCTCTCGGCCGACGCGGGCGTCGGTGACCCCGTCGGTGAACAGCACGAGCGACTCGCCCGGTCCCAGCACCGCGGTCTCGTCGATGAAGTCGGCCGCCTCGAAGGAACCGACCAGCATGCCCTTGCCGCCGATATGACCGATCCTGCCCTCGGCTCTGACCACCATCGGCAGCGGATGGCCCCCGCTGGCCACGCTCAGTCTCACGCCGTCCTCCTCGGCGCGCAGGCTGGCGAGCACCAGGGTGCAAAAGCGCGGATCGGACTCCTCCTGGCCCTGGCGCAGCATCGCCTGGTTGAGCATCTCGAGCACGGCGCTGGGCCGATCGGCCGACATGGCCGCCGCGCGGACGGTGTAGCGCACGAGAGCGGTGACGGCGGCGGCGGTCGGCCCTTTGCCCCGAACGTCTCCGAGCATGATCCACCAGCTGCCGTCGCCGGCGGGGAACAGGTCGTAGAAGTCGCCGCCCACCTGGCCTTCCCCGGCCGGGCGATACAGCGCAGCCACCTCGACGCCTGGGATCTCTGGAAGGTGAGGAGGCAGCAGGCTCGATTGCAGCGCGTCAGCCACTCGAGAGCGCTCCTGGTACAGGCGTGCGTTGTCGATTGCGGCGGCGGCGCGGCGGGCGAGATCCTCGGCGAATGAGAGGTCCTCGGCCGTATACACCCTGCGCGATTCGTCGCTGGCGAACGTCAGGGTCCCGAAGGTCCGCCCGCGCGCGATGAGCGGAACCACCATCGCCGAATAGAAGCCCCGCTTGCGGAGCAGATCGAGGTGCTCGCTGTCGCGCGCCCGCAAGCGCAGCACGTCGTCGTCCACGCGCTCGAACAGCCTCGACTCACCAGTGCGCAGCACCGCGGCCGAGGCCGCCGGCGAGTCCGGATCGAACGGGTAGCGCTCCTCGAGCTCGTGAAACAGCCGAAGCTTGCCCTCGTCGCGGTGCGAGACAGCTAGCGGCTCGACCGCGCCGTCGTCGCGCAGCCCGTAGACGAAGCACCAGTCAGCAAGCTCGGGAACAACCAGTTCGGTGACTTCGGCCAGGGTCTTCTGGTAATCGAGCGAGGCCGCCAGCGTGCCGCTCGCCTCGGCCAGGAAGGCCAGCCGCCGCTGTGATATCTCCAGCTTCGCGCGGGCCTCGCGCTCGCGCGCCAGCAGCTGCGCCCGCTCCTCCTCAGCCTGGCGGCGCTCGGTGATGTCGGTGGCCACGCCGACCATGTGCAGGCGACCGGCATCGTCGCGGAGGACCCTCCCCCGTGTCTCGAGCCAGCGCGTCTCGGAATCGGGGAGGACGATCCGAAACTCTCGGTGATAGGGCAGGTGGCGGCGCCCTGCGACGATGATGTCCTCCATCACCGCCGCCCGGTCGTCTGGATGCACGAGATCGCCCAGGTCGCTCAGCGTGGACGGCGCGGAGCCGGGGCTCAGGGCGAAGATCCGCCGCAGCGCATGGGACCAGGTGATCAATCCGCTTTCCATATCCCAGTCCCACGTGCCCATCTGCCCGGCGTCGAGGGCCATGTCCAGCCGCTCCTGGCTGCTGCGGACCGTCTCCTCGGCGAGGCGATGCTCGATGAAGTGCCCGAGCTGGTCGCCGATCGTCGCCACGGTGTCGATCAGGTACGGGTCGAGCGATCCGGGCTGGCGGTGATAGAGCGCGACCACTGCGAGCAGCCGTCCTGCCGCCATGATCGGAAAGCCGAATCCGCGGCGGAGGCCGTCGGCGGCCGCAGAGTCCTTGCGCGGGAAGTTGGGGTCCTCGAGGAGATCGTCGATCCAGATCGGCTCCCGGCTGGACCAGACGCGGCCGAGCAGGCCTTCACCGAGGCGGAAGGTGTGCTCGCGCGTGTCCTCCGCGAACACGGGGACGGGCGCGGAAGGACGGTGCCAAAGGTTCGCGAACCGCAGCTGGCGCTCGTCCCAGTCGACGACCCACAGCTCGGCCACATCCCAGTCGAGGCCTTCGACCAGCGCCTGCAGGATCTTCGGAGCGGTCTCCTGCAGCGTCGTCGCCTCGGCGAGAACCTGGACGAGGCGCAGGGCCAGCGCGGACTGACCGGTGACATCGATGCGGTCGGCGGAGCGGCGCAGGGTGCCGACGAACAGGCGCTGATCGCCCTGCTGGAAGGCGGAGACCGAGAGATCGACCAGCACTTCCCCGCCGTCGCGGCGCAGGGCGGGCATTCGCAGGGGTCGCCCGAGCACCGTCGACACCCCGGTCGAGGCCGCGCGCGCGACGCCGTCGAGATGCCGGGACCGCAGGCGCCGCGGGATGATCGCCGTCAGGGCCTGGCCGACGAGATCCTCCGCGGACCAGCCGAGCAGCGACTCGACGGCGGGATTGGCAGCCACGATTGAGTTGTCGGAGTCCGCCACGATGACCGCATCGGTCAGGGCGTCAATGAGCGCGTGGGCATCGACCCGCAGCGCAAGCCGCGGGTCCATCTCGACGGGCGTCTGCCCGCTCTCCAGCCCTTCTGGGCGGTGCTCAGGCACGGTCATTCGAGTCTCGCCCAACGGACCTTCCTTGAACTCCGCGAGTCCGGCAGCATCCGATCAAAGTGTGCACGAAATCGCCGGGCGCGTCGATGCGCCGGTGGTTTCGCGCGTCTGATCCGTCGGGGAAAGCACGGCCGACACGCGGCCGATGGGCCCTCGGCGAGGCGCTACCTGGCTTCGAAGGCGATCCTGATGTCGGTGAAGCCCAGCGAGCGCAGCAGTGTCTCGAGCATGTTTCGCGTGTTGGCTTCAGCGAGCGGCAGCAGATCGGTTTCCTCCGCGGCCTCCGCCAGGCGCTCCTCGGCCTCCAGATACAGCTCGCGCTCGCTGGTCGGGTTGTCGGAGAACACCGATCCCAGACGGTCGAGCAGACCGCGCCGGCGCTCGAACACGTAGCTGCTCTCCGGATCGACCCTGGCGTCGCCCAGCTGCGCCGCGGGGAGTCGGATCACCACTGCGGAGCGGTCCTCGGACACGTACACCGCCTCGTCATCGAGACCAGCGAAATCCACGGTGGCCTCCACCGAGCCCACCGCGACGAACAGCGTCCGCTCGCCTCGAAGCGCCGAGGGAAGGAAGGGCGCGTCCTCCTCGACGTCGAGGATGACCTCGAAATGGCCGGTCGCGGCGCGGTACTCGCTCAGGTCCTCGAGCGCCTCCAGCACTGCGGGTCCGGTGCGGTCGACCGTCTCCGTAGCGAAGGGGTTGCTCAGTCGCTGCGTGAGCTCGAGCACTGCGAGCAGCACCCCGAGGCCGAGCGCCATCAACAGAACGAGTGCGGCGAGAAGCTTGCCTGCGCCGCTCAGCCCGGTTCTCCGTCGACCCCCAGAGTGCTCCTGCGGCGAGGCAGGGTCCAACGCCTCGTCGTGGGGCGGCGTCGAAACCGAGGGCTGGTCCATAGCACAGTGCTTACCCGTCGGCGGTCGACGTTAAGGCCGTGATCGCGCTGCGTGCTCGACTGCTGCACGGTCCGCAAGGCAGTTGACCGAAGTGCCGCACTGGGCGCAGATTCGCACTGTAGGCAGTGTGACGAGCAAGAGAGGAGCGATCATGTCTGTGGATCTCACCATCGCGCTCGAGAACCGTCCTGGGACGCTTTCCGAGCTCGGCCGTGCCCTCGGCGGCGCTGGCGTGAACATCGAGGGGATCTCGGGCTGGGAGGTCGCCGGCGAGGGGATCATCCACGTGCTCGTGGAAGACCCCGTCGCTGCGCGCCGGGCACTGGAGGGCTTCGAGGTGCGCGCTGAGCGCGATGTGATTGTGCTCGACATCGAGGATCGGCCTGGGTCGTTCGGCGAGCTGGCAGAGAAGGTGGCGGACGCTGGGGTCAACGTCGACCTGTGCTACCTCGCGACGCGCACGCGCCTGGTGCTGGGGGCCGACAACCTCGACAAGGCCCAAGCGGCGATCTAGCGTCCGGCGCCGATTCCGGCCGCCCTCATGGCGCCTGGTTTCTGAGCCAGCGATAGCCGTAGCCCTCAAGCTCGAAGGCGAGTTCGCCGGCTTGGAACCGCTCGGCTGATTCGCCCCCGGCTTCGACGCTGAGTCGGCTCAGCTTGTCGGCGTCCTCCAGATCGACCTGCACCTTCAGGGGCTCGCTCGACAGGTTGTGCACGGCGATGAGCGTGGTGCCGCCCCAGTCGCAGCGGTGCGCCAGGACCTGGGGCTGGCCTGCGTCGAGCACGCGGGAAGCGCCCCAGCCGATCTCAGGCGTCAGCTTGCGCAGGCGGATCATCCGCTCCATCCAGTTGAGCAGCGATCCCTCGTCTCGGCGCTGCTCGTCGACGTTGACCTGCCGGTAGCCGAAGTCCCCTTGCTCGGTCATCGGCA
>DATLFI010000313.1:0-17115 GCA_035524895.1 Thermoanaerobaculia bacterium
GTACGTGGTCCTTCCGCACGTGGTGGAGTCGGGCGCCGAGCTGTCCGACGCGGACCTCGAGGCGGTCGCCGGCGGTCACACGATCGTCAAGGAAGCCGAGTGCGGTGGCGACGGTACGTTCCAGACCGTCAACTCGTTCGAGGCCTCGATCGGCTGATCTGGGATTCCAGACGCGGATCTTTGGGGCGGCGTTCCTTGGGGACGCCGCCCTTTCTCGTTTCTGGAGGAGTGGCAGGGGCGGTTGTCGCGAGACACGCCCTCACCCCGTCCCTCTCCCGCAAGCGGGAGAGGGCGCCCCCACCCGCCCCTGGGATGCCGCTGGCGACGAGACGGGAGAGGAGAGCGTTGCGCTCGACGCTGGGCTAGGAGCGGAACAGCGACGAGCCGACCATGTCCGCTGGCTTCTCGATGCCGAACGCCTCGAGGATCGTGACCGGCAGGTCGAGGATGCTGGGTGTGTCCCGGGCGACCTTGCGGCTGGAAAAAAGCGAGCCGGGGATGAGGTGGTGCGCCATCGAGTGGTCGCCGCTCCACGCCCAGGGGTTCACGTCGAGGATGGTCCTACTGGACTCGGCGAGCACGGAATTGGCCGATGACCGGAAGCCGGGGGTGTAGCCGACTAGGAGCTCGGGCATGTCCGCCGTGAACGGGCCGGTGTAGAGGTCGTCCCGGCGGTAGACCTTGGCCACCGGGCTGCCGCCCGTCTCGTCGTCGCGCACGGCCTCGAGCTCGCGCTGCAGACGCGCCATGAGCTCCGGTGCCTGGCTCGGCTCGACGATGCCCTGGCTCTCGCGACCCTCGAGGTTCAGGTAGAGGCCATTGAAGCCGATGCCATAGGCGGCAGTGCGGGTCCAGTCGATGTCGAGGACATTGGCGTTGGGCTTGTTCCGCGCCTCGTCCTTGACGTGCAGGTAGCCGCGCTCGCGCAGCCAGGAGTTCAGGTGGAACTGGCGGCCGAACTGCGCAAAGCCGTGGTCGGAGCAGACGAGGAGCAGCGTCTTGTCGTCGATCGCCGGGAGCACTCGACCGACGAGCTGGTCCATTCGCTCGTAGAGGTGGTGGAGGTAACCCGAGAAGCGCACGTCGCTGCGGGCGTGCAGCGGATGGCTCTCGTCCATGTTCCGCCACATCATGTGGGCGTCCTGGTCGGTGCTCGACACATAGTAGAAAAAGAGCCCTTCCGGTTGCTCCTGGAAGCGCGCCCACTCGTGCTCGAACATCGCGAGCTGCTCGCCCAGCAATAGCTCCGCCTGCTTCACATACTCCTCGTCGGTCAGCACGCCGTGGTCGAAGGCCTTGGTGTCGGCAGGCAGGCCCTTGGTCCAGAAAGGTCCGAGGGCGCGTGCCAGCTCGCCGCCGAGCTCCTCGGGGTAGGTCACCGGCACGACCTGGGCCGAGGGGTCGATGTTGATCGGGGTGACGTAGAGCCGAAAGTGCGGGCGCGTCGACTTGAGCAGGAAGCGGCAGATGCCGCGCACCTTGCCGACCACCGGCAGCAACTCGAACTCCACCGGCACCCACTCCGAGAACTCGCCCTCGCGGAGCAACACCTTGGTGCCCTGGACCTCGATCAGTGCCAGCGGCGCGTCGCGGTCGAGCCAGGCTTCGAATGGCACGGTTGCCTTGTTGCCGTGAGGCTGGAGCCGCGGTTCGTAGCCGGACGTGGTGAAGGAGTCGGGGCCCATCAGCTCCGCGCGCACGCGGTGGTCGACTACCTCGACGTGGTGGAGGTAGCCCCCGGAGAGATCGGGGCGGTCCTCGAACTCGTCGCTGGTGTAGTAGTTGAAGAGCCCGTAGGTGTCGGTGAGGTCGGGGGTGCCCATGCCGCTGACCGCACGGGTCGCGCTGTCGTCGAGCGGGAAGCTGGTCGGCACCCGGAACACGCTCGCAGGGATGCCGCGCTCGGTGAGATACGCCCAGAACGGCTTGCCGTGGCGGCTGCTGACCAGGTCGCCGCCCGAGATCGGCAGCTCGTAGCCGCCCAGACGCAGCGTGCGGGTGATCGGCTGCTGGCTGTAGATCGCGAACACCGGCAGGTAGGTCTCTGGGTCGCGGCCGATGAAGTCGGGCACTCCGTGCCCGCCGGGTGTCAGCCCGGTGATGAAGCTCGACCACGCAACCGGGCTCAGCGCCGGCATGGTGGTCCCGAGCGGCAGGAAGGACCCGATCTCGGCCAGCCGCTTGAAGTTCGGTGCGCGTCCGGTGTCCATCAGCGCGCGCACGATCTTGGGCTCGAGACCATCCAGCCCGAGCACCACGACACGACCGGCAACTCCCGCGCTGCGCCGGCATGCCAGCGATGGAGCGAGCCCGGCGGCGGTGGCGCCACCGGCGAGCAGGCGCAGGAAGGAGCGGCGGTCGAGCGAAGTGGGATGCATGGGGAGGCGGCCTGCCCTCACTCGGACGCTGGCTCAGGGCTCGACGGCAGCAAAGCCAGCGGCGCGGCCATGATGTTCCAGGTGAACCGCCCGAGTCCGTCGAGGTGGAGCACCAGCAGCTCCGAGTGCCACTTGCCGTCCTGGTAGACGTAGCGGCGCACCTCGTCGTGGTCGTCGCTCGCGACGTAGAGCTCGTCGCGGCCGTCTTCGTCGAGGTCGGCGAGGATGGCAGCGTGCTCGAAGCCGCTCGAGTCGGCGTCGATCAGCGTCGCCGGCCAGCGGGTGCCGGGCACGCCGCTCGGCCGCAGCAGCCAGAGCCCGCTCTTGAACGACGCCGCGACCATCTCCAAGACGCCGTCGCCGTCGACGTCGCCCACGGTCAGGAAGCGAGTCTGGGTGTCGTCGATCTCCGCCACGACTTCACCCTGGTCGGCCGGGGTGTCGGCGTCGTACCGCCGGATCTCGACCTTGCCGCCCGAGACCGCCTCGACCGCGACGTAGAGCTCGTCACGGCCGTCGCCGTCGACATCGGCTACCAGGATCTCCTTGGCGTGCCGGTCGCCGAGGGCGGCGACCTCGGTCGGACCCTCGCCCGTCTTCGGAACGTAACGGACCACCTTGCCGGGCTGCGGCGTGCCGTCGACTCGGTTGGGCTCACTCGGAGTGGCGTAGATCTCGAACACGCCGTCGCCGTCGAGGTCGCCGACCTCGATCTCGTGGACGAAGGTGTTCGGCTCCCGGTCGAGCTCCTGGACGCGGTACTTGCCGCCTTCCTCTGCCCAGACCACCGCCACGACTCCCTGGTCGTGCGTGGCGATCGCCAGGTCGAGGAGGCCGTCGCCGTCGAAATCGGCGGCTTCGGCGTCGCGCATGCGCGAGAACCTGCCGCCGAAGTCGGCTTCCCAGAGCGTCTCGCTCGTGCCGTCGGGGCTCCAGAGCTTGAGCATCGCGCGGGAGCCGCCGAGGGTGAGGATGCGTTCCTCGCCCGGTCGCGGACCGTACGCCATCGCTTTGTGAAACACGTTGGAGTCGGGATCGTCGAGCGTGCGGTAGATCCACTCGCCGCCCTTGCGTTCGAGGATGCCGAGCTGCGCGGGCAGCGGCTTCGGGCTGCCGTCGGGGTTCTGGTCGAGCACGGCGAGAGCGAGCAGTAGGCCGTTCGAGAGGTCCGCGGGAGACGCCGGCGCGGCGCCCGCTGGCGGTGCGTCGTTGGTAGCTACGCCCGAGCCGGACCCGTTCCCGCCGCAGGCGGAGAGCAGCACGATCGCCGCTAGGGTGCCGAAGACCAACCGGGTGCACGGCGCGTGGTTCATGCCGCGGGAAATCTCGGGGGTGTCGGGGCGATCTCTCATCGGTGTACCTCGCGGTGCGGCCAGGAGCGCGCTCGATCGAATCCGTGCTGGGGAAGGCTGGTACGTGCGGGCGCCAGGCTACGGCGACGCGGACGGCTCGGCCGGTGGGAACCGTACTGTAGCAATCGTGCGGACCGCGGCGGTGATTCCTGGCGGCGGCGTCCCGTCGAGGGGCGGCACCGGTGCGGCGAAGCGCGTATGATTCGCGCGCCAGCCACGCCGCCATTGCTTCTCGAGCGACACCAGACCGGAGACGTCCCCATCGAAGGCCACTCGATTTCCGCTCACTTCCGCGAGCTCGCGGTGGGCCGCTGTGATCGCCATGATCTTCACCCTCGAAGTCTTCAAGGCCAGGTACGGGGAAGCATTCCTGCTCCATTTCGGCGAGCTACAGGATCGGCGTGTCGTGCTGATCGATGGCGGACCGCGCGGCAGCTACGACGCGGTGCTGCGCCCGCGCCTCGAGCAGCTCCGTCATCAGCGCGGCGGTGAGCTCGATCTCGACCTGGTGGTCATCGGCCACTCGGACGAGGACCACTACCACGGCTTCCTCGAGCTGACCGACGAGTTCCTCGCGGCCGACCGCGAGGACGAGCCGGTCGCCTACGTCATCGACGAGCTCTGGTACAACGACGTCGACGAGCTGATCGGCCAGCACGGTGAGCTGCTGCTGCGGTCGGCCCGTGCCGAGCTCGCGGCGAAGGGCGGCGGATCCCTGTCGCATCGCGCGGCGCTGCTGCTCGCGAGCGAGCTCCCGGCGCGCCGACTGGTGCAGAACGTCGAGCAGCTCGGGCTCCACCGCAACCGTGGCGACAGTCTGGTGACCGACCGCCTGGGCAGCCATCCGCTGGCTCACGGCCTCGAGCTGCGGGTGCTCGCGCCGCGCGACGAGCAGGTCGATGCGCTGCAGCAGGAGTGGGACGCCGAGGTCGCGCGCCGCGGCGCCGCGGAGGCGGAGAAGGGACGCGCCCACGCGACGGTCTACCTCGACGAATCACTGGGGCCGCTCGCTTCGCTGGTGCTGGTAGCCGAGCTCGACGGCAAGCGCATGCTGCTTGCCGGTGACGCGAGCGGCGACGAGCTGCTCGACGCGCTGCAGGCCGGCGGTCTCCTGGAGGCTTCGAGCAGCGTTCACTTCGAGCTGATCAAGCTGCCGCAGCACGGCGCCGCGGAAGTCGGCGCCACGGGTTTGCTCGAGCGGGTGACCGCCGACCACTACGTGATCTCAGCCGACGGCAAGCACGGACGCCCTGGTGCCGCGACGCTCGAGCGGCTTGCCGCGGCGGCCTCGCGGCGAGGAGAGCCGGCGAATCTCTGGATGGTCGCTTCGATCGGGGAGTTGGCCGCGCACTGGCCCGAGGCCGAGAAGGCAGAGCTGGCGCGGGTGCGCGAGCTGTTGGAAGGGTTCGCCGCTCCGACCTCGCCGATTCGGCTGCGCACCATCGGCTCGAACAAGTCGAGCGTCGAGGTCGCGCTGTGACGGCTGCCGGCCGGCGCGCCGTCCCTGGTGGTGTCGCCGGCTCCCTCGGGCTAGCCTGACCGGCACGTGGGGAGTCGCGCTTGCTGCTGGCCGAGCTGCATCGTTCGTTGGGCGTGCCGGGCGACTACGCCGAGCGCCGCGGGCTGCCGCCGCAGGTCGAGGCCGGCGTGCTGGTCGGCATTGGGCGCGACATCCTCGGGCGCCCGCAGCGGCTGGTGCCCGGAGCGGCTCGCGCGTGGCGGCGGATGCGACGCGCCGCGCGGCAGGACGCGATCGAGCTCGAGGTGGTGTCGGCCTTCCGCAGCGTCGACTATCAGGCCGAGGTGATCCGCCGCAAGCTCGCGGCGGGGCGGTCGATAGACGACATCCTCTGCGCGAACGCGGCGCCGGGCTTCAGCGAGCATCACACCGGTCGCGCCCTCGACCTGACCACACCCGGCTGCTCGCCGCTCGAGGAGTCCTTCGAACGGACGCCTGCGTTCGCCTGGCTGCAGTCGAACGCAGGCCGATTCAAGTTTCGTCTGAGCTATCCGCGCGACAATCCTTGGGGACTGGTGTACGAGCCCTGGCACTGGTCGTGGAGTGGGAGCGCGCGTTAGAGACCGCGCGTTTGGGAGCGCGCGTTTGGACCGCGCGGCGGACCGCGTGCTCCTCATTCCGGGTCTTGCGTTCCAGGACCGATTCGGTCCAGAATCTCCCAGTTCTTGAGATCGAGTCGCAATAATGGATCTGGACAGCCCTCAGAGCTAGGCAGACTTGGAGATAGAGCTCATGCACGGAGACTTCCCTCGGCCTGCGCCGCGGTGTGCTTCCCTTCGATCGGCCATCCCCGCGTTCCTGCTATCAGCGCTGCTGGCGTCCTCGGCGGTGGGCCAATCAGCGGAGAAACCTCCGGTCGCCGATCCAGCCACGCGGCAGTCGACCAGCCCGACCGAGCCTGAGGCAGAGCCGCCGCCCGAGACCCCGGCACCCGCTGCCGGTACCGCGACCTCGGCTTCGCTGCGGCTGTTCGACGCGCTGCTCGTAGTGGGTGACTCGGATGCTGCGCGGCGGCTCCCCGGGTCGGCGCACGTGATCAACCAGGAGCAACTCGACCGGCAGGGGTACGGCGACCTCCACCGCATCCTGGCCCAGGTGCCGGGTGTCATCGTTCAGGAGGAGGACGGGTTCGGGCTGCGGCCGAACATCGGCCTGCGGGGCACGGGGGTGGAGCGCAGCCAGAAGATCACGTTGCTCGAGGACGGCGTCCTGATCGCACCGGCGCCCTATTCCGCGCCGGCGGCGTACTACTCGCCGACCGCGGGGCGCCTGTCCGGAGTCGAGGTGCGAAAAGGGTCGAGCTCGATCCGCCAGGGTCCCTTCACCAACGGCGGGGCGCTGAACCTGCTCTCGACCGGAATCCCGGAGCGGCTGCGTGCGCGCGTCTCGATCGAAGCGGGCGAGGACCAGGCGCGGCGTGCCCGCGGCTGGGTCGGCGGCGCTTCGGAGCGCGTGGGCTGGTTGTTCGAGACCTACCAGGCCGAGCACGGTGGCTTCAAGGATCTCGACGGCGGCGGCGACACCGGCTTCGAGCTCGAGGACTACCTCGGCAAGGTGCGTTTCACCAGCCGTCCGGATGCCCGCCGACACCAGGCATTGGAGCTCAAGCTCGGCGCGACCGACCAGCACGGCGACGAGACCTACCTCGGCTTGACTCGGCGAGACTTCGACCTCACTCCGTACCGCCGCTACGCGGCCTCCCAGGGCGACGTGATCGACGCGGACCACGAGCAGATCCAGCTCAACCACTTGTACGCTCCGAGCGCGCGCTTCGAGCTGACGACCGCGGTCTATCGCAACGACTTCGCGCGCAACTGGTACAAGCTCGACCGGGTCGCCGGCGCGGCGATCGCCGACGTGCTGGAGCGTCCGGAGGCGTTCGCCGCCGAGCTGAGCGTCCTGCGGGGCGAGCAGGACAGCGCACCGGGGGCCCTCCTGGCGCGCAACAACCGGCGCGAGTACTACGGTCGCGGCGTGCAGACCATCGCTCGTCTCGACCTCGGTGCCGCCGGATCCGGCGTGCGCCACGACCTCGAGCTCGGCCTGCGTTGGCACGAGGACGAGGAGGACCGCTTCCAGGAGGACGACCGCTACCAGATGCTCGGCGGTCGCCGCGTGCTCACCGCGCTCGGGCAGCCTGGAAGCCAGGACAACCGCGTGGCCGAAGCGCAGGCCTTCTCGGTATTCGCGCAGGACGTGCTCACGATCGGACGCTTCACCTTGACGCCGGGCGTGCGGGTCGAGTCGATCGACCTTCGTCGCAACGACTTCGGCAGGAGCGACCCCGGCCGTGCCGGGGGCGGCCTGGTTGTGCGGGACAACAGCCTGACCGAAGTGATCCCCGGCCTCGGCGTCGACTACCAGGTCGGGCAGGGCAGTGTCTTCCTCGGCGTGCACCGCGGCTTCGCGCCGCCCGCGCCGGGATCGGTGGAGGAGGTCGAGGCCGAGTCCAGCGTCAACTACGAGGCGGGATACCGCTGGGCGAAGGGCGCCGCGCGCGCCGAGGTGATCGGATTCTTCAACGACTACGACAACCTGCTCGGCACCGACACGCTCTCGAGCGGGGGCGGTGGCACGGGCGACCAGTTCAACGGCGGCGAGGTCGAGGTTCGCGGTCTCGAGGCGGCTCTGGCCTTCGAACGGCGCTTGGGCGCGCGATACTCGCTGCCAGTGCGTCTCGCCTATACCTTCAGCGAGGGAGAGTTCGGTACGAGCTTCCTCACCGCTTTCGAGGACTGGGCGCCGGAGGTCCGGCGTGGGGATGATCTCCCCTACCTGCCGCAGCACCACCTGCACGCCGCGTTGAGCCTGCGCGCGAGCCGGTGGGCGGCTCACGTCGACGCGACCTGGGTCGACGAGATGCGCACCAGCGCCGGCAGCGGCGCCCCACTCGAGACCGAGCGGATTCCCTCGCACGGCAAGCTCGACTTCCGGTTGGAGCGAGACGTGTCCGAGCGCTTCACGCTCTCGGTGCAGGCGCTCAACGTCACCGACGAGGTCTACGTCGCGGCGCGGCGCCCCGCCGGGCTGCGTCCTGGCCTTCCGCGCTCGTTGGTGGTGGGCCTGCGGTTCGACTTCTGAGCCCTTTGCGGGCGCTCCTGCGGCGCGTGGAGTAGGTGCCTCCCGCCCCTGGTCGTTTGACGCGATCGCACTAGCCTGCGACACTCTGCGCCCGGAAGTTCCAGATTATGGCTCGGCTTCGCTACGGTGATCTGCTGCGCGAGATCTCTCTGCGCGAGCGGGAGATCCGCTACCACGACATCGCGGCCTACGAGGTCGAGGATGGCGTTGCGCCTCGTCGCCTCGAGCTCCGGACGCTCGACGTGTACCGGCTGCTCAAGCCGTACGTCTCGGTGCGTTTTTCGGAGCAGCTCCGCACGGTGGTGCCGCTCGCGCTCTATCTGGTGCTGTTCCAACTCCTGATCCTGCGCCAGCAAATCGCAGACTCGTGGACCCTGACTGCGGGCCTGCTCGCGGTAATGGTCGGGCTGATGCTCTTCATGGAGGGGCTCAAGCTGGGCTTGATGCCGTTTGGCGAGACTCTCGGCAACGTGCTGCCTTCGAAGGCAAAGCTGCCGGTCGTCCTATTGGTGACCTTCGCGCTCGGCGTAGGCGTGACCTTCGCGGAGCCGGCGATCGGCGCCCTGCAGACAGCCGGCAGTTCTGTACGAGGCGACCAGGCGCCGCTTCTGGTGGCGCTGCTCGGTCCATACAGCCA
This sequence comes from Thermoanaerobaculia bacterium, assembly GCA_035524895.1. Lineage (GTDB taxonomy): Bacteria > Acidobacteriota > Thermoanaerobaculia > Multivoradales > Multivoraceae > DATLFI01. The sequence goes on from DATLFI010000313.1 coordinate 8,968, forward strand.
GGCTCTGGTGCTCGCGGTCGGCGCCGGCGTCGGGCTCGCCGCGGTGGTCGGGACCCTGCGCTTTCTCTACGGTTGGAGCCTCAAGCCCCTGATCTACGCGACGCTAGCGCCGGCTTTGGCCCTCTCGCTCTACGCTCTCAGCCGCCCGGACCTGGCGCGCACGATCGGGCTCGCCTGGGACTGTGGCGCGGTGACCACGGGCCCGGTCACGGTGCCGTTGGTGCTTGCGCTCGGCATCGGTGTAGCGGCTTCGGCTGGCAAGGGCGACAGCTCGCTCAGCGGCTTTGGCATCGTGACGCTCGCGTCACTGATGCCGGTGGTCTGCGTGCTGTTGCTGGGTATCTGGGTCTCGCGCGGGGGGGACGTGCCGGTGCCGACTCCGGTCGTGCCCGACGCCGCCCCTAGCGAGCTCGCCTGGCATCAGCAGACGCCCGGTGTCGAGGTCGTGATGGCCCTTCGCGCCATCGTCCCGCTGGTGCTCTTCCTGCTGATCGTGATCCGCCTGCTGCGGGAGCGCGTGCGCAATCCGGGCACCATCGCCTACGGGATCGTCCTGGCGGTGCTCGGGATGGTCGTGTTCAACCTGGGCCTGTCCTACGGGTTGGCGAAGCTCGGCAGCCAGGCGGGCGGTCTCGTGCCCTCGGCCTTCGCGGAGGTCGCGGGAATCGACGGCTCGCCGATCTATCGCTACTCCCTGGGCGCGGCCATCGCGATCGGCTTCGCGCTGGTACTCGGGATAGGCGCCACGCTCGCCGAGCCCGCCCTCAACGCGCTGGGCGTCACGGTCGAGAACTTGACCAGCGGTGCCTTCCGCAAGCGGATGCTGATGCTCTCGGTCTCCGGCGGAGTCGGTCTCGGCATTGCGCTCGGCCTGCTGAAGATCATGCTCGACCTGCCGCTGATGTATCTGATCCTGCCGGGCTACGGACTCGCGCTGGTGCTCACCGCGTTCTCCTCGGAGGAGTTCGTCAACGTGGCCTGGGACAGCGCCGGCGTCACCACCGGCCCGGTCACGGTGCCGCTGGTGCTCGCGATGGGTCTCGGCTTCGGTGGAGCGATGGGCTCGGTGGAGGGCTTCGGCATCCTGGCGATGGCCTCGGTGGGTCCGATCGTCAGCGTGCTGAGCCTGGGCCTGTACACGAAGTGGGCGGCACGACGTCGGCATCGCGCCGAGGACCTCGTTGCAGGAGCTGGGACAGGAGCCACGCCATGAGCCATCGCGAGCTGACCGTACTCACCCACGTAGCGCTGGTGACTTGCGTGGTGGAAAAGGGGTTCGGCGATTCGATCGCTCAGGCGGCACGCGAGGCGGGAGCCCAAGGCGCGACGATCTACTACGCGCGCGGCACGGGTGTGCGCGAGCGCCTTGGCATCCTCTCGGTGGCCGTCGAGGCGGAAAAGGAGGTGGTCGAGGTGGTGGCGCCCACCGAGATGGTGGATCGCATCGTCCGCCGCATGTACCTCGCAGGACAGCTCGACACTCCCGGCCGCGGCATCGTGTACGTCAGCCCGCTAGAGAAAGCCGCGACCTACGTGCCGCCCGAGATCCTTCGCCGACTGCAAGCGCGCGAGGAGCGCCAGTGAGCGAAGCTTGGAAGCTGGTCTGCTGCATCGTGCCTCACGGCCGGGGTCTCGAGCTGCTCGCGGCGTTGCGTCGCGATCGCGGTCTGAGCTCGGGTCACCTGCACCTCGCGCGCGGCATCGGACGCGCGACCCCGCTCGGCAGGCGCCCCTTCGGCGAGGTCTCCGAGCGCGACGTCGTGACCGTCGTGGTGCCGGCCGGCGAGGCCGACGAGGTCTTCGAGTACCTCTACTTCGAAGGAGGCCTCGACCAGCCCCACGGCGGCTTCGTCTTCCTTCGTCCGCTCGCGCAGGCCACTGAGTTGGTGCTGCCCGAGCTCTCGGGGCCGGCGCGGCAGGAAGCGCCAGCGTGACCCTGCGGTGACCCGCTGCACCGGGCGGCGGGCGCACAATTGGTGCGAGGGGCCCTTCGGTGGTCGATACCGCCGCCCAACCCAGCCTGGTCCACTACCTGCCGATCGCGACCACCGTGCTCTCGGTGGCGTTCGGTTGGGTGCTCGCAATGCGCTACCGCGAGCGCGGCGGGCTCCACCTGTTGTGGTGGACGCTAGGGGTAGTCGCCTACGGCACCGGTACCGCGCTCGAGAGCGCGATCACGCTCTTCGGCAACTCGATAGCCCTCAACAAGGCGTGGTACGTCGCGGGGGCGCTGTTCGGCGGCTACCCGCTGGCCCAAGGATCGGTCTACCTGCACCTGCGCCGCCGAACGGCACACTGGCTGACCGCTCTGACGCTGCCGGTGCTGATCGGCGCATCGATCCTGGTGGCGCTCTCGCCCGTGGTAACCGAGGCGCTGCAGTCCCACCGGCCGTCCGGCGCGATCCTCGGCTGGACCTGGATACGGATGATCACGCCGTTCGTCAACCTGTACGCGGTGGTCTTCCTGATCGGCGGCGCGCTGCTCTCGGCGGTGCGTTTCGCGCGCGGACAGACAGCCGAGGACCGGCACCGCATGGTAGGGAACACGCTCATCGCCATCGGCGCCATCCTGCCCGGGATCGGCGGGGGCATGGCCAAGGCCGGGATGGTCGAGGCGCTCTACGTCGGCGAGCTGGTCGGCCTCGTGCTGATCTGGATGGGCTTCTACGCCTGCACCAGCCTCGCCTGGCGTGCCGCGACAGGACCCGCGAGCGCCGATGGTGGCGCGCCAGCGCTGCGCGCCTCGTAGGAGCGCCGGGCCGTCACTCGCGGTTGCGCAGCAGCTCTGCGAGCTGTGCCGGCGTGGCATCGGCCGCGAGACGCTGCATCTCGGCGATCGAGGAGCGTTGCGGCGTTCCTGCCGCTGCGTTCTTGGCGCGCCGTTGATCGCGGATGAAGCGCTGCATCTCGCGCAGCATGTCCTGCCGGCTGATGCGCCCGACCAGCTTGCCGTTCTCGGTAACCGGCAGGACCGGGAAGTTGCTCTCCAGGAACACTTGCGCAACGGCGAACAGGTCCATCTCGGGTGTGACCTCCGCCTTGATGGTGGACATCACCTCGCGCACGCTGCCGCCGTGGATCTCGCCATAGGCACGGTTCGACAGCACGCGCAGGCAGTCCTTCTCGGTGAGCACGCCGAGCAGATGGCCGTCCTCGCGCACCACTGGAGCCCCCGCGGCACGGCGCGAAACCAGGTCTCGGATGGCCTGCAGCAGGTCGGTGTCGAGCTGGAGGACGAGTCGCCAGTCGGTCATCGCGTTGCGAGCCGTGGGCAGGGCGATCATGTTCGAAACCTCCCTCGGGAGAGCTGTCTGCTGGCGGTCCATCGAGCGCCGCACCGTGCGGCACAGCGTAAGGCCCAGTGCCTGGCTGGCTCGCGCGGGGACGCCAGCAACACAGCCTAGCAAGGGCAGCGGTCGCGCGCACCTTGGCCACCGCGCTGCGTCGCGGCACGGAGGAGCGTGGCGCGGTGGGGACGCGGCGACCCCTGCGGGGGACGGCATCGCCCGACGCGCTCTCAGCGGCCACGTCTGGCCGTGCGCGCTGCCTGGCATTTCGCTTGCTTTGTTGTCACTCCGGGACCGGAAATCGCATCGGCTCGCCGAGGATCGATGCATTGCCGTACCAGGAGGTGCCTCATGTCCAGCGCTCTCTGCCACGAAAAGCGCCGCAACCGAATCGGCGCCGCGACCATCGCCCTGGCGTCGCTCCTCGCCGCGGGCTGCTCGATGATCCGTGAGGAGCGTCAGCCGTATACGACCAAGCGGGACAACATCAAGAAGGGTGCTGGCATCGGGGCCGCCGCGGGTGCTGCCGGCGCGCTGCTCGCGGGCAAGCGCGAGGGCGACGAGTTGCTGGCCGGCGCGGCGGTCGGCGCCGCGGCCGGTGCCGGCGTCGGCTGGTACCTCGATCGTCAGGAAGAGAAGCTGGCGCGCATCCCCGGCACGTGGGTCGAGCGAGCTGGCAAGAACACCCTGCTCGTGCGTTTCGAGTCCGACGTGCTGTTCGGCGTCGACTCGGCGATGATCGACTCGCGAGGTCGCTCCGTGCTCGAGCAGGTCGCTGGGGTGCTCGCGGAATTCCCCAAGACTACGGTGATCGTGCAGGGTCACACGGATTCGACCGGCTCCGAGGAGCACAACCAACATCTCTCCGAGCGTCGGGCCGGCGCCGTGCGCGGCGTGCTCGTGGGACGCGGAGTAGCGCCGGCGCGGGTCACCTCGCTGGGCTTTGGCGAGAGCGACCCAGTGGCGAGCAACACCACCGTATCGGGCCGCCAGCAGAACCGGCGCGTCGACATCATGCTGCGGGCGAACGCGACCTAGGGCTCGACCAGCTCGATCCGGCGCCCGGCCGCGACGTTGCGCTCGCGCTGCACCGCGCCAGAGGGCCAGCGCACCTCGATCTCCTCCGCGAGCTCGGCGCCGCCGAGCCCGAAGTAGAGCGGTAGAGAAGTGCTCTGGGACATGTACCCCGACTTGCCGTCGTGGTAGCGCGTCTGGCTGAGCTCGCCGGCTCGAACCGTGACCCAGGCTCCGATGCCGTCGCGGTTGGACTTCGTGCCGCGGAGCGCCACCTGCAGCCAGCGGATGGGCCGGCGCTGCGCCAGGTCGCTCACCAGCACCTGCGGTGCGGCGTGGAACTCGCCGGTGACTATGTCGAGGTCGCCGTCGCCGTCGATGTCGAGCAGGATCGAGCTGCGTGTGCCGAGGTTGCCCCACACCGTCAGCTTGCCGCTGCGCGCGGCGCACAGGTGGTGGTCGGTGTCGGCGCCCGAGCAGTCGAGGTCGAAGTAGGCGTGGTTGAGGCCGTCCCCTCGCGGCTCGATTCCCAGCACGAGCTCGGCGTCGCGGAAGATGCGGCCTTCCTCGTTGAGCAGCACGCTGTTGATGCCGTAGCGCCACGGGTAGCTCATGCTCGCGGCGATGAACACGTCCTGGTAGCCGTCGGCGTTGAGGTCGCCGATCGAGATACCCCAGGGCCAGTAGTTCTCCGCGCCCACCAGGTCCGAGATCTCCTCGAACTTCCCGTTTCCGCGGTTCTCCCAGAAGGCGTTGCCGAAGATGTTGTCCTCTCCGCCCTGGAGGGTCGCCTCGTCCCACTGCATCTTGGACTTGAGCTTCTCGTCTGTCGGCGCCTGTTCGTAGCTCATGTCCGAGTGCATGTCCGTGAGCATCAGGTCGAGCCGGCCGTCGTTGTTGTAGTCGAAGAAAGCGCCGCCCATGGTGCCCCACGGCGACTTGGGAAACACCTCGGCCCGACGCTGGACGAATCGTTTGCCGTCGACGTTGTCCCAATAGTTGTCGTCTCCCTGCATGTTGAAGACGTAGATCTCGGGGAAACCGTCGTCGTCGAGGTCGGCGAACACTGCGTCGCCGCTCCACGAGGCGTCGACCAGGCCGGTCTCCCGGGAGACGTCGCGAAAGCGCTTGCCGCCCTCGTTGCGGTACAGGACGCTGGTTTCGGTGCGGTCGTCGTGGAGGTGGCCGTGGAAGGCGTCCTCGAGTCCCAGGAAGTAGCCGCCCGGCCCCTTCTCTACGGCGGTGTAGCGTCCCACGTTGGTGAGGAACAGGTCGAGCCAGCCGTCATTGTCGTAGTCGAGAAACACGGGTGACGAAGAGTGGCCTGTGTGCTCGAGCCCGAACTTGGCGGTGACGTCGCGGAAGCGGCCCTTGCCGTCGTTGAGGAAGAGCACGTTGCCTTGGTTGACGGTGGTGACGTAGAGATCCGGGTCGCCGTCGTTGTCGATGTCGGCGAAGGCGGCGCTCACGCTGACTCGATCGGCGAGCGCTACGCCGGCGCGGGCGGTTCCGTCGCGGAACGTGCCGTCACCGTTGCCGAGAAACAACGCGTTGCCGCCGATCTGGTTGACGAAGTAGAGGTCGAGGTGGCCGTCGCCGTTCACATCAGCCGCTACCACGCCGTTGCCGTGGTCATAGTGGACCGGGGTGTAGCGCTTGGTCGCGTCTTCCGTGGAACGGTGGCGGAAGGTGATGCCGCTGGTGGCGACGCGGTTCTCGAACCGGAAGTCATGATCGACGCGCGCCGACTGCATCGACCGGACTTGGCCACTGGCCCGCGCCTTCAGGAAGTCGGCACCGCGGTCCTGCTGGGGCACGACCACGGTGTTGCCCGAGCTCGATCGCGGCGGTGGCGGTGTTTGCGCTCCGCCTGCGGCGGCGAGCCACGCGGCGAGACCGAGAATGGGTACCGCGACCGTCTGGTAGAGGGTGTATCTCTTGCCCATGATGAGCTCCGGAGGAGGAGGTGCCGGGGCCTTTGCTCATTCGGGCTCGCCGGCGAGGCGTCGCTCGAGCGCTTCGAGGCGCTGTCGCAGGTCAGCGAGCTCGTGCTCGGCTGGCTGTGTGGATTTCTCTGGCGCGGCAGGCTTCGGGGGAGCCCCTGTCGCCCTCGCCCGCGAGGCCGGGGCCGGGGCAGTGGCTTCGGCGCGCTGGTCGCCGCGTCTTGCGGTGGCCTTGGTGGCGGCTTTGGTGGCAAGGCCCTGGAAGGCCTTCACCGGATCCCACAGGCGCGACCAGGCCTCCCACTGGGCCGCGCCGCCGGCGGGTAGGGGCACGCGATCGCCCCAGGCCTTTTGGAAGCTCTTGTAGGTGTCGGCGGCGGCGGCGAGGTACCACTCGAGGAAGTCGCGTTGGGCGCTGTCCGTGGCCCGGATCATGTCGCGCAGGAACTCGACCGGCGCTCCGCCGTCGGGCTGGCGGGCGTCTTCGACGATGATCTGGGTCAGCACCTGGCGGGTGAGGTCCTCTCCGCTCTTCGCGTCGACGACCTTGAGTGCGTGGCCGCGTCGAATCAGGGACGCGACCTGGTCCAGGTTCACGTAGCGGCTGGTGGCCGTGTCGTACAGCCTGCGGTTGCTGTACTTCTTGATCAGGCGAACCTCGCTCATGTTCCAGCTCGGCACGGTGCAATGATGCTGCGACGCAACACGCCCTTCAGCGAGGGCTTGACAATCAGCCCGCAGTGCAGCATTATGCTGCAGCGCAGCAAAGGGGAGCCCGCCGCCCCCGTGAGCTTTCCAACACCCGAACATTCAGGAGACCACGACATGGCCACGACGAAATCTACCAGCAAGGGCACCTCCAAGAAGCAGGAGCCCGCGTTCGCTCTACCCAAGGGTCTGCCGACGGGCCTCGCCAAGTTCCAGAAGAACATCCTCGAGCGCCAGCACTCGGCGTTCGAGACCGCCTTCCAGACGGTCTCCTCTTTCCAGGACGGTAGTGACAACGCTGTCCAGAGCTTCCTCGAGGCTTCGCCTTTCGTTCCTGCCGAGCTTCGTCAGGTCGCCGAGGCCTGGATCGATGCCCGCCGTGAGCGTCGTGACACCTTCAAGAAGACCGTCGACCGCAGCTTCGAGTTGGTAGGCGACTACTACGATCGCCTGGCCCAGGGCAGAGCCGAGGCTGCTCAGGGCGCCTGAGCCTCCCCGACGGCGCTGTGCCGCTATCCTCGACGCCGCTCCTCGCGGCGTCGTCTTGCAGCCGGCCATTGGCCGGCTGCTTTCGTTTGGGACTGCATCCCCCTCTCGCGTCATCGGCTATCGTCCCTGCCAGGAGCCCGCGTATGAAGCAGAAGACCGAGCCCGAACCGGCGTCGCCGCCGGCGGATCCATTCCAGGTCTGGCGCGAGTGGCTCGACCGCAGCGAGCGCCAGTGGAACGACTGGCTCGCGGAAGCGATGGAGAGCGAGCACTTCGGGCACGGCAGCAAACGGCTGCTCGATCTCGCGTTGGAGTTCCAGTCGTCGATGAACTCGGCCACCCATCGCTACTTCACCATGCTCAACGTGCCGACACGCGCCGATGTGCTCCAGCTCGGCGAGCGCCTGGTGGCGATCGAGGAACGCCTGAGCGGCATCGAGGAGGCGCTCGCGGCTTCGCAAGCTGGCTCCGGGGCGGCCACGAAGCCGCAGCCCCGCGCCGCAGCGGCGCGGCCGAAGCCGAAGCGCACACGGAAGCCACCGACGAAGTCGTGAGGCACTGACGAAGTCGTGACAACCGTGACCCCTGCCGCCGAGATCGGCCCGTCGATCGCCCAAGCGGTTCGTCGCGAGGTCCAGCGCACGCTCATGCGCGGCGTCAAGGGTCTCGAGTATCTCTCGACGACGGATCCCGAGGTCGGCGCGACT
>DATLFI010000314.1:0-19037 GCA_035524895.1 Thermoanaerobaculia bacterium
GTTCTTCAACACCTCGGCGACGTCGCTCAGGCGACCGGTCTTCATCTTGTCGAGGTTCTGCTTGTAGCGGCCCTTCCAGTCCTTGTACGTATCGATGTTGCCATCCTCGAGGAGCTGAAACAGCTCGCGGATCTCCTTGAGACGCACCAATGGTCGCAGACCGACAAGGTCGAGGTTCTCCTCGGGAACCATCACCTTGGAGTCGTTGGCCAGTACCCGCAGGTGGTAGTACGTCTGTTGGATTCCATCGATGGAGTCGTTTGCGATGCTCTCGACGACGCTCACGCCGTGGTTCGGGTATACGACCTTCTGGCCAACTTCGAACAAAGGGTTACTCCTCATCTCATCGCCGCGTGGGACAAGCGCGATAACTAGCCGATTCGGACTCGGGATTGCACGAGCCTCGCGCGGACCGCAAACCAGCCCCAAGGGGTCAGCTCTATCGACGAAATCGAGGGCTTGCGGGGGAGACGAAGGTCGAAGCTCGAGGTGCCAGCACCGCTCAGGGTCTCACGATCCGGAACCGCGACTGGGCTGATTGAAAGATATACAATATCGGTCGCGTTGTCAAGGACGCGGGGCTGTGGTGCACGGAATTTCGGCCGCCGCGCAAGCAAGAACGAGGCCCGCTGCGGGTCCCGGTGTGGCCGTCGGGGCGCAGGGGGTCCCCGACAGCGCCGATGTTCGGGGCGACAGGGGCCTGTTAGCATCTGGCCTCCCCGCGGAGGCCAGCCGCTGGGTAGTGCGGCGGTCGAGACGGGCCGGAGTGGCGGAATGGCAGACGCAGGGGACTCAAAATCCCCCGCCCCTAGCGGGCGTGCGGGTTCGACTCCCGCCTCCGGTACCAGACCGGCGTGAGTGCGGACCACGCCCCTGCCCCACCGGGTCCGGCGGACGAGCCGGGCCAGCTCCGACCAGGCTCCCTACTGGGTATCGGGTCGGACCGCCTCGGTGTCCGAGATGTCCTCGATCCGGACGTCGTTCTGCTCGAGCAGCCGGCCGATGGCCCGGTAGTAGCGCACCAGCGCCCGCCGATAGCCGGTGATCGCGTTGACCTCCCGGCTGCGTGCCGCAGAGAGATCTTCTTGGATCTGCAGCACTTGGAAGCTGGTCGACAGGCCATTCTCGTACTTCTTCTGCTCCGCCTCGAGATTGCGTGCGGAGAGCTCCCGCGACTTGCCTGCCGAGTCGATCTGCTGGGCTGCGGTCTCCACCCCTCGAGCCGCCTGGCGAACCTCGGTGCGCACCTGGAGCTCCAGATCCTGGAGCTGGGTGGAGCCACGTTGCACAGCCAGCCGGGCAATCGTGTGGTTCGCTCGCGCCGCTCGATTCTGGATCGGGTACGCGACGTTGACGCCTACCTGCCAACCCTCGAAATCACGATCGATGATCTGTTGGGTGGCGTCGCCAAGGCCGCCCTCGGCCACCTCGAGCGGGTCGCCGGTCGCGGGATCCCTGACCAGCACCACGTCGCCGCCGGTGCCGTTGAAGCCGTAGCGCACCTGCAGGTCCACCGTCGGCAGCTTCTGATTGCGGAAGAAACGTTCGTCGATCTCGAGGGTCTCCACGGCGAGACGCTGGACCGCCAACTCGGTTCTCTCGGCCAACGCGGCGGCGAGCGCCTGCTCGAGGTCGACGTCGATCCGGTCGATTTCGGGGGCAGTGGTCGGCACGATCTCGGCAGACCAGAGCGCGGCATCCTCCAGATGGAGCAGGCGCCGCAGCTCGTCAGCCGCATCGTCTACCGCCGCGCGAACGCGAATGATCTCTTCCTGACGGATGGCAATTCCCGCTTCGCTTTGCACGAGCTCGAGCGGCGCCTTCGTTCCGACATCGACTTGCACCCGGTTCATCTCATGGAGCTGGTTCGCGAGCGTGTGGCTCTCCTCCGCCACCCCCAGCTGCGCGCGGTTCTCGACCAGGCTCCAGTACGTCGTCTCCACTTGCTCGATGACACCGATCACGGCTCGTTCGAGGTTCTGCAAGCTGATCCCGGAGTCGAGACGGGCGATGCGCAGGCTGCGGTTGGTCACCAGCTTGCCAAAGTCCCGCAGTAGCGGCTGGGCGTAGATCAGATCGAGGTCGACGCCGAAGCTCGGGTTGATGTCGAAGAAGATCGAGTTGGTCGCGGTGCGATCATTCTGCGAGTCGAGGCTCAGGGTGCCGCCGTAGGTATTGAGCTGGTCGACCCTGAAGTTGAGGCCACGGACTTCCAACTGGCGAATCGCAGCACCCTCGAGGGCCGACGCCGAGGGAGTGGTCTCGTCCTGGGCGAAGCCGGTCGCCGAGACCCGAGTGTCGTACATGCCGAGGTTCTGCTCGACCAGGAACAGTGACTGGGCGCGCTCGAAGCGCTGCACCTGAAGCCCCAGATTGCGCGAGAGCGCGATGGCAATGGCGTCCTCCAGCGCGAGCTGGATGGCGTCGTCGCGGACCTCGAGCCGGATGGCCGGATCCACAGCGCGCCAGCTGGCGCTGACCGTTTTGGGGCGCTGATCCTCGGTCTGCGCAACCGCCGCCGAGCCGGCTGTGGTGGCCTGCAGGAGGCAAAGACTGATGGCGGCGAGCGTCACGGCGCTGCGCATCGAGAGGGCTCGGGCAGGCGTGGCGAGCCAGGATGCGACGGCCATAGTTCGATCAACAGGCATCACGAGTTCTTCCATGGCCCTAAGGGCCGGTCTGGCACCGGAACGTAACGCGTCCCCTCAGGGGGGGAACACCCGAAATCCAATGCGATCTGAGACGCAGAGCGCGGTTGCGCCACGCGCGCACGACTGCCTGCCTAACAGCACATCTAAGGACGGGTCATCGGTGGCTGGTGTTTTCGCACGACGTCGCGCGAGGCGGGTGGCTCGCTGTCGGGTTTGCTTCGGTGAATCGCCGGCTTGCAGGCGATCCCCCAGGCTACGCATGGGCGGCGGAAAGGTTACTCGACCGCAGCCGGACCGGCACCTGGGGCTTCCGCGCCAGTCGGCGGCAAAGCTCCCGGCGGCAAAGCTCCCTGCACGGCGAGCTCGCCGGGATAGAAGCACGCTGTCCACCGGCCCGGCTGCACCTCCACCAGTGGCGGTTGCTGTTGTCCGCAACGAGGCTGCGCGATCGGGCAGCGGGGGTGGAACCGACAGCCGGCGGGGGGAGCGGACGGACTCGGCGGATCGCCCAGGAGCACGATTCGCGGTCTCCGCAAACCAGGTTCGGGAGCTGGGACCGCTGCGAGGAGGCTCACGGTGTAGGGATGGAGCGGCTTGGCGAACAGCTCCGCCGCCGGCGATTGCTCGACGATTCTGCCCAGATACATGACGGCGACGCGGTCTGCGAGTTGCTCGACCAATGCCAGATCATGGCCGATGAAGAAGAGCGTCAGCCCGAGGTCTTCTTGCAGCGAGGCGAGCAGGTTCACGATCTGGGCCCGAATGGAGACGTCGAGTGCGCTCACCGGCTCATCGGCAACCAGCAACTTGGGCTCCGACGCCAAGGCGCGCGCCACACACACCCGTTGGCGCTGCCCCCCGGAGAGCTCGTGCGGGAAGCGATCTGCGATCTTCGCGGGCAACCCGACCAACTCGAGCAGCTCCTCCACTCTCCGGGCGAGGCGGCCGCCCTGGGCCAGCCGGTGGATGCGAAGCGGTTCCTCTACGGTCTGCCGCACGCTGTACCTGGGATCGAGCGATCCCAGGGGATCCTGGAACACCATCTGAAAATCGCGACGGCGGCGGCGGAGCTCAGCTGGCGAGAGAGCCAGCAAGTCGACGCCATCGAAGTGCACGGTTCCCTCGGCGAGCTCGACCAGTCGCAAGAGCGCCCGAGCCAGCGTCGTCTTGCCGCTCCCCGACTCGCCTACCAACGCAAACGACTCGCCATGCCCGATCGACAGAGATACGTCGTCGACCGCGACCACCTCCCCGACCGCTCGACGCAGCGCTCCTCGGCGCACGGGGAACGCCACCCGAAGGCTCTGCGCGCGTACCAGAGGCTCCTTCATCGGTCGGTCGCGGGTCCGAGCTGGCTCGTAGCTTCGGGCACGAGCAGGCAGCGTGCCCGATGACCGGCTGCCGTCCATCGGAGGGTGGGCGGCTCTTCGGCGCACCGCGCCAGAGCCTCGCCGCAGCGCGCACGGAACGCGCAGAGCCGCCACCGGTCTCCGGGCTCGGGGACCCGACCCGAAATCGAGGGCATCGCGCCGCGCGGAGCCGGAGCTCCCAACCTGGGGAGGGCCCTCATCAGGCCTCGAGTGTAGGGGTGCGCCGGTACCCTGAAGAGCTCCTCGACGGGCGCTTCCTCGACCAGCCGCCCGGCGTAGAGCACGCAGACGCGGTCGCACGTCTCGGCGACCACCGCGAGATCGTGGGTGATGAGGAGGACACTCAGTCCCAGCTCGCGGCGTAGTCGCTGCAGGAGGTCGAGGATTTGCGCCTGGATGGTGACGTCGAGGGCCGTGGTCGGCTCGTCCGCCACCAACAGCTCGGGCTCGCCTGCCAGCGCCACGGCGAGCATTGCGCGCTGGCGCTGGCCCCCGGAGAGCTGGTGTGGATAGCTGCGCAGCCGCTGCGCCGGGTCCGGCATCGCCACGAGCTCGAGCAGACGGAGGGCTTCGGCCTTCGCCTCGCGCCGGGACACTTGGCGATGGGCTCGGATCGTTTCGACGATCTGAGCGCCGACCGTGAAGACTGGGTTCAACGCTGCCTGGGGCTCCTGGAAGACCATGGCGATGCGACCGCCGCGCACGGATCGCATGGTCGATTCCGGAAGGTCCAGCAGGTCCTGGCCACCGAGGCGCACTCGGCCGCCTGTGATGCGGCCCGGAGGCGGCACCAACCTCAGGAGCGCCAAGGCGGTGAGGCTCTTCCCGGCGCCCGACTCGCCGACCAGCCCGAGTAGCTCGCCGCGTCGCATCTCGAAGCCGAGTCGGTCGACCACCGCGACCTCACCCCGCTCTCCCGGAAACACCACCTGGAGGTCCTCGACCTGCAGCAGCGGCTCGGACCCGGGGACCGACTTCGAGGAAGGCCCGGCGGCACTGCGTTCGAGGGGATCGACGGTAGGGCCGCGCACGAGACTCAGCTCTCGACGGGCCGCGCGCGATCCCGAAGCCACCGCGTCAGGAGCGCCACACCGTAACCCGTGGCGCCAGATTGGGCTCGAGACACGGGCTTGGCGCTGTAGGCGGTGCCCGCGATGTCGAGGTGGGCCCAGGAGGCGGCTCCGCGCGCGAAGTGTCCGAGGAATGCGGCGGCAGCGTTGGCTCCGCCAGCGCGCTCTCCGGCGTTCTTCCAATCCGCGTGGTTGCCTTTCATCTCTTCCACGAACTCCGGCCACATGGGCATGCGCCACAGCCGCTCGTGGCTCCGTTCCGCTGCCCCGAGGAGCGTTCGGGCGAGCTCGTCGTCGGGTGTGTAGAGGGCGGCTCCGACGGTACCGAGGGCGACCACCGTCGCCCCAGTCAGGGTCGACAGCTCCACCAGGTGCTGCGGCTTTGCCTGTGCTGCCCAGACCAGAGTATCGGCGAGGATCATCCGGCCCTCGGCGTCGGTGTTCGTGATCTCCACGGTGGTGCCGTCCGCGCAGCGTACGATGTCGCCGGGGCGGTAGGCCGCCGCGTCGGGCATGTTCTCGGCCAGCGGCAGGTAGGCCTCGAGCCTCGCCGCCACGCCGAGCTGCGCCGCAGCGACCATCGTGCCGATCACGGCGCACGCGCCGCACTTGTCGTACTTCATCTCGTGCATCGCTGCTGCAGGCTTGATCGAGATGCCACCGGTGTCGAAAGTGACTCCCTTGCCGACCAAACCTATCTTGGACCCGCGCGACCCCAGCCGCCAGCGCACCAGGCGCGGCGGATTCTTGGAGCCGGATCCCACCGCCAGCAGCCCCCCCATGCGGCGTCGCTCGAGCTCGCGCGGACCGAGGACCACGACCTGCCCTCCGAAGCGACGCGCCAGGCTCCGCACCTCGCCCGCCATCCAAGCCGGCGTCGCGATGTTGGGAGGAGTGTTCGCGAGGTCACGGGCGATGCGCGCGCCGCTCGCGACCGCTCGCGCCGCGGCTACGCTGACGTCCAGGGTGGCTCGGTCGCCGCTTCGGGCCAGTCCGATCCAGCGCAAACGCGCCTCGTCTTTGGCCTCGAGGTACTTGCCATAGCGGTACGTCGCCGCAGCCGCGGCGATCAACGACAGCTCGCGGCCTTCGTCCCGGCTCGTCAGCTGGTGCGCGGGCGGCGCCAAGATCAGCCGACGGCTCCGTCTCTCCACCGCAGCCTCCACGGCTGCGCGCGCGAACTGCGCCACCTTGCGACTGTCGAGGGCGTCACGCTTGCCGAGCTCGCGACCGGCGATGGCCGCTCCGCTTGTGGTGAGCCCCAGATCGACCAGGAGGTCCGCCGATCCGGACCCGCGCGGCCAGCGAACGGCAGCGGCTGCCACTTCTCCCGGCAAGCCGTCGAGGTTCGGCGGCTCACCCTCCAGCGCACCGATCACGATCAGGTCGCCTTTCCGCGCCTTCCCGGAAAAGAGTCCCAGCTGCAGTGCCTGATCCTCGTCCAACTCGGTCCCCTCCGCCGACAGCCACGTGAACGACAGGCCTCTGTCGAACGACAGGCAGCAACTGTAGCAGCGGCTCCTGGGGTGCGCGTGCGCGCACGTGAGCGGGGAATGCTTCGCGGGCGGGCGCTTCGCCGGTACACTGCTGCAGAGCCCTTACGGCATGAGCAGCGGTTCTGCAGTCCCGTCAACGCCGGCCAGCCACGGCTTTCTCCGTGGCCCCCACAACTTCCTGACGAGTCGCGACGAGCTCGACCGCGATTTCTCCGATCTGGTGGGGCTGGTCCCCGCGCCACAGATCGTGCAGGTCAACAGGGAGCACGCCACCCCTGTGGCGGGCTACCCGGTGCGTCGCTCGCGATCCCTCGAGCGTCTGGAGGAGCTGTTTCAGGAGTTCTTCCAGGCTCTCGAGCGTGCTCAGGTCGCCGCCCGCCGGCAACCGGGAGAGAGCGGTAGCCGCGCATCGTTGGAGACAGCCTGGAGCCGCTACCGTGCTGCGTTGGTGGCGTTACTCGACAATGTCCTGGGTTCCGACTTCGGCCGCGGCTTCGCCCAGGTCTTCTGGCTACACCAGTCCAACAGTGTGGTGCGCGCCATCGACGGCAGCGCTCGCCGTCTGCGCGAGCTGGACAGCCAGCTCGCTCGGGAGCGCGGCGAGTCGATGCGGTACTCGCTCTTGTTGCAGTTCCTCGATCGCCTCCTCGAAGTGGTCTTCGAGCGGGTCGACCACTTTGCCGAGAGTACCGGCCAGGACGAGCTGCGCTTGGTGCCGCAGCTGCTCGTTCGCATGCGCGACAACATCCTGATCTGGACCGAGGGCCACATCGGCCGCGATCTCTCGGAGCTGACCAGCTACTTTCGCGGCTACCTCAGAGTCGATGGGCCAGAGTTGCTCTACCGATTCGCGCTGCTTCGGCGCTGGCACCGCGATCTGTTCTCGCGCGACCGCCAGCTTCGCATCGCCGCGGAGCAGTGGGTCGGCAGCGAGTCGGCCCACGAGCCGGACCGCCTACTACTCCGCCCAGGCTACATGACGTACCTCGCTGCGCATCCTGCGTTCGATGCGGAGAAGCTGGCGTCGGCCAACGAGGTCCGGCTTTGGGAGGGCTTGCTGGGAAAGCTGAAGGAGTTCGAGATCCTCAACGCGGCACGCCGCCTGGTGTTCGAGGTCGATGTCGACGACGGAGGACAGGTGCGTTGCGACGCGCGAGCTGCCCGACGACTGGGTTTGGAGGGCGACGGGGCGACGTTCACGCCCGATACCCACCCGCTCGACTTCGCGGCCTCGTGGGTGGTGGATCCAGAGGTGTCGCGAGCTGGACTGATCTACGACATCACTGACTTCTCGTCGGTGATCAGCCGCATCGGCCTGTCCGACCGCGAGGCACAGCAGCGTTCGTTCCAGCAGATGTTCCTGCTGCAGCACCACTTCAACAGGCTTGCCTCCAAACTCCGACTCCGTCGCGAGAAGTACCTGGGAGACGGCGCGTTCTACTCGGGCCGCCTCCCCGACCGCGCACTCCTGCTCGCTCTGCTGTTGCAGCGGCGCTACCGGCGAGCGGTCGGTGAGGGCTTCCCCTTCGACCACGGCATGCGAATCGCGCTGAATTTCAGCAGCTATCGACTGATGCCATTCGCCGGCTCGACTGGCGACGCGGGTCGTCACGAGGTGTTCGGTCACGGCGTCATCGAGCTGTCTCGGCTCGTCAGCGGCAAGAAGGGTCTCGACCTCGACGAGATCATGGTGACCCTGAAGGCCAACGGCTACGACGACCAGTCGATCCACGAGTTCTTCGCGCCGCTGCTGCAAGCAGAGGTGGGCCTGGCCGAGCCGGCTCCGCAGACGCGCTTCGCCGCTCGGGTGACCGCCAACGGCAACCTCGTCAACGAAGGCATCGTCGCCACGATGGGCTTCATGCGACGTCTCGCGGAGCAGGGCCTCGGACCCTTCTACGCCTATCAGGCCGAGGATTTCCGCTGGGTGAGTCTGCACGTGGTCGACGAACGGGGCGGGCGTCACGTCGCCGGGATCCGAAGGCTCGGGGTCGTCGACCTGAAAGGGCTTGCCAGGATCGGCGTCTACGAGGTCGTCGACGGTCAGGATTGGCGTCTGGAAGACGTGCTCCCGCAGAGGAACCTACTGCGCGCCGTGGACGAGATCTATTCCTCGAAGCTGACCAGCCGCTGAAGGCTCGTGTCGTCGCAGTGGCTGTCGACCACCATCGCGGCCCGAACGAACCGCTCTCCTGCCACCTCACCCCACGACTATCGATGGAGGCCACCTTGACGACCGCAGCCACCCGCAGCCCGCTCTGGCAGACCAACCTACCGGAGCTCGGTGCTCCCAGGCGCGGCAAAGTGCGCGACGTGTACGACCTGGGCGAGGAGCTCCTGATCGTCGCCTGCGATCGCCTCTCTGCTTACGACCACGTTCTGCGCCCCGGCATCCCCGACAAGGGAAAGATCCTCAACCAGCTCACCAACTTCTGGTTCATGCGGCTTGCAGACGTCGTACCCAACCATCTCCTCGCGACCGAGGTGGACGACTTTCCGAAGCGGCTGGCGGTGCATCGCGCCCAGCTCGAAGGACGCGCCGTGGTGGCGCGAAAGGCTCGCGTGGTCCCGTTCGAGTGCGTGGCGCGTGGCTACCTGGCAGGGAGCGCCTTTCGCGAGTACCGCGACACCGGCCGCGCGTGCGGACATCGCCTGCCCCAGGGACTCGAGCGCGCGAGTCGCCTGGAGCCAGCCATCTTCACTCCAGCGACCAAGGCCGAGTCGGGCCACGACGAGAACGTGGACTTCGACCAGCTCGTCCGGGGCGTCGGCCGCGAGCTCGCCGAGCGCCTTCGTGCCATCACGCTGGAGCTCTATCGTCGCGGCTCGGAGGCGGCGGCCGAGACCGGGCTGTTGCTCGCCGACACCAAGTTCGAGCTCGGTCTGCTGGAGGGCGGCGACCTCATTCTGATCGACGAGGTGCTGACGCCGGACTCGTCGCGCTTCTGGGACTCCTCGCAATGGCGCCCGGGGATCGAGCCGGTGTCCTTCGACAAGCAGTACGTCCGGGACTGGCTCGACCGCTCTGGCTGGGACCACGAGTCCCCCCCGCCGGAGCTTCCTGCCGAGGTGGTCGAAGGCACGCGCCAGCGCTATCTCGAGGCGTTCCGTCGCCTGACCGGGCACGACCCGGTGCTCTGAGCAGCTCCTCGCGAAACGGCACCAGGCGGCCTCAGGGCGCGATGGGTCGATCGCGCCCCTCTGCCTCCAGATCTTCGTAAGTCGGGACGATCCTCCGGGACAACCGGCAAAGGCACTCGTAGGGAGGCGAGCCCGACCACAGGGCGAGCTCGGCCACGCCGATGTTCTGGCCTTCTTGGTCGCCGAGGATCACCGCCTCGTCGCCGAGCTGCACGCCGAGCCCGGTGACATCGATGCTCGTGAGATCCATGCTGATCGCTCCGACCACGGGGGCCCGCCGGCCGCGCACCAGAACCCAGGCGCCGCCCGCCGCCGTCGAGGCCAGGCCGTCGGCGTAGCCGACAGGCAAGAGAGCGATCTCCCGGTCCCCACGTGCCCGGTACCGTCGACCGTAGCCGACGCTGTCGCCACTACCCAGTCGCTTGAGCTGGACCACGCGCGCGGTCACGCGCATCGCGGGCTCGAGCTCGCCACGGCTGTCGGGCGCTGAGAGGTCCACGCCGTACAGGGCGCCGCCGACCCGGACCGCGTCGTAGAGCGCACGCGAGCAGTGAAGGGCCGCCGCCGAGTTCGCTACGTGCCGCGGAACGGAGTCGAGTCTTGGACCGAGCTCGGCACACGCGCGGTCGAAGCGGTCGAGCTGGCGCATCGTGAAGTCAGAGTCGAGCAGCTCGGATTCGGCCAAGTGGGTGAAAACACCGCCGAGCCGCAGGCCCACAGCGCGAGCCACCCGTTCGCGGGCCGAGCTCAACAGCGCCGGCTCCATGCCCGCACGACCTAGACCGGTATCCACCTTGAGGTGCAGCGTGACCGGAGCCGCACCAGCCGAGGACCCGCCAGCGCACTCGAGCCAGAGCGCCAGCTCCTCGGCGCTCGCGACGCCGGCTGACAGGCGCAGTCGCCCGAGCTCCGCAGCGAGCTCACGAGCGGGACCCGGCGATAGGCCCGCCAGCCCCGTGCCGAGCACCAGGATCGGCTCCGCCAGCCCTTGGTGTCGGAGCTCGAAGGCCTCCTCCGGGCGGGCTACGACGAATGTGCTCCCGGGCCGCTCGGCCGCGAGCATCGCCGCCACACGCGCGGCTCCGTGCCCATAGGCATTCGCCTTGACGACGAAGTGCACCGGGACCGCGACGCGTGTCGCGACGATGTTGGCGTTGCGCCGGATGGCGCCGAGATCCACCGTCAGCGATACCGCCCGTCCGCTCGCCGTCGCGGCTGCCGTCGCAGTCAACGGGCGTCCTCGAGATCGAGATCGGGAGGCGGCGAGTCGTGTCGCTCGACATCGCGAAAGGTGGTAATGGTGCCGTCGAAGAACAGCCTCACCACTCCCGTCTCACCGTGGCGATTCTTGGCGAGGATCAGCTCGGCCTCGTTCTCGTCGGCATCGTCGGGGTGATAGACGACGTCCCGGTAGACGAACGCCACGAGGTCCGCGTCCTGCTCGATGGAGCCCGATTCGCGCAGGTCGGCAAGTTGCGGTCGGTGGTCGGCGCCCCGCCGCTCGGGTTGACGAGAGAGCTGGGATAGCGCGATCACCGGCACCTGGAGCTCCTTGGCCAATTGCTTGAGCCCGCGTGTGATGGCGCTGATCTCTAGCGTGCGGTTCTCGTACCGCGCACCCGAGGACATCAGTTGCAGGTAGTCGATGATCACCAACCCGACGCCCTTCTCGTTCTGCAGCCGTCGCACCTTCGAAGAGATCTCGAGCAGGGTCGGGTTCGCGGCATCGTCCAGGTAGAGCGGCGCCTCGCCGATGCGGCCGCGCACGTCCATGATCGTGCTCCACTCGCGGTCGGAGAGGTTGCCGCGCCGAAGCCGCGCGAAGTCGATCATCGCCTCGGAGCTCAGGACACGCATGGCCAGCTCGTGCTGACTCATCTCGAGCGAGAACACCGCGACGCCAATACGCTGGCGGATCGCCACCCACTGCGCGACGTTGAGGGCGAAGCTGGTCTTGCCCATGCCAGGACGGCCCGCGATGACGATCAGGTGCCCAGGATGGAACCCGTAGCTCATGCGGTTGAGGTCCTGGTATGGAGTGTCGACGCCGGGGAGCTCGCCCTCCGATCGCAGCTCCAGCTCTTCGAGCGCGCGCCCGAGCGCGTCCTGGATCGTGAGGAAGCCCCGCGCCACCGCCTCCTCGCCGAGCTGGAAGATCTTCTGCTCGGCGCGGTCGAGCGCCGCCCGCGCCTCGAGCCCGCCGTCGAGACAGTCGCGATGGATCTCCGCGCAGGCGTAAATCAACCGGCGTCGGAGCGATCGCTCCTTGATGATCTCTACGTAGACGTCGACGCGCCCGAGGTCGGGGAGGTCGACGTCCAGCGTCGCCAGGTAGGCGACGCCACCGACGAGCTCGAGCTGCTTGCGCTGCTCGAGCTTCGCCTGGAGTGTGCGCAGATCGATCTCGACCCCGGCAGCTTGGAGCTCGAGCATGCTCGAGTAGAGCCGCTGGTGACGTTCGAAGTAGAAGTCGTCGATCGCCAGGCGCGCCGCCGCGATCGGCAGGTAGCGCTCGTGGTCGATCAGGGCGGCCGCCAGCACGGCGCGCTCCGACTCTTCGCTGTGCGGCAGGGCTTTCGGCTCGGCGAGGTCCATGGGGAGCTGGGGTGGTGCAGAATCGAGCGAGCCGGAGTGGCGGAACGGTAGACGCAGTGGTCTTAAAAACCGCGGCTCCCTCTAAGGGGCGTGTGGGTTCGAGTCCCACCTCCGGCATTGCCACCGAGCGCCTCGGCGACGGGCACTTCGGCACCTCTCGCGTCGCGCGGCCGGGCGGGGCCTTGGAGGCGACGGCGGGATTCGAACCCGCGTATAAGGGTTTTGCAGACCCTCGCCTTACCACTTGGCTACGTCGCCGCCGGGCATGTTAGTCCATGTCACCGGTCCATGTCGCCGGTCTCGTGTCTCGTCGGCGCGCCTGCGACTCGAGCCGACGGCTCTGAGCCGCCGAGCTTGCGCCAAGACGACGGGCGCCGGCCTCTCAGCCGGCGCCCGGACCGCAAACCTCGAATCGGGAAGGAGACTTGGAGCGGGAAACGGGATTCGAACCCGCGGCCCCAACCTTGGCAAGGTTGTGCTCTACCACTGAGCTATTCCCGCCCAGGATCGTGGAGGATAGTTTCGCCTCCGCGGACCTGTCAACCGCCGCGTGTCGATATGGCATCCCATGCGCTCCATATCCGCATTCGGCCCGTCTATGAGGTCTCGAAGGCGTCCGGGTAGTGCGTCACGCGCCACTCCTCGCCTTCGCGATCCAGGCTCACCACATCGAAGCGGCAGGGCCCCGCGTGCGGGTACTGGATGAGATAGACCTCCGCGGCTCGACACAGGCGGCGCCGCTTGCGCGCGTCCACCGCGGCCACCCCGCCGCCATACTCGACCCGGCTTCGTGCCTTGATCTCCACGAAACAGAGCGTGTCACCGTCGAGCGCAACCAGGTCGATCTCGCCTCGCGGGTTGCGGTGGTTGGTGGCTACCGGCCGCATGCCACGCTGGCGCAGGAACTCGATCGCGGCGCGTTCCGCAGCTCCGCCGCGGGCGGTGGTGGTCTGCAGGCCTTCGAAGAGATCGCGCATAAGGCTTATGAAGGCTGGCGCCAGCACTGCTGCTATCGGGAGGCGGATCAGCGGCGCCGCCAGAGCGTACCGCCGGACGTGTCCTCGAGCACGATGCCCAGCTCCGACAGCTGTTCGCGGATCCGATCGGCGCTCGCGAAGTCCCGACCCTGACGGGCCGCGGTCCGGCGGGCGACGAGGCTCTCGATCTCCTGATCGCAGGGGCCCGCCCCGGAGGTGGCGGCAGGCGTGACGCCGAGAGCTCTTTGGCGCCACGCCTCGGCATCGAGCACCTGGAGGACCGAGTCGATCGTGCAGAGCGAGGCTCGTACCGCCTCGCGTTCGCCCGCCGTCACTCCCCCTTCGACGCGGCGGTTGACCTCCTTGACCAGACCGAACAGCTCACCCAGGGCACCCGAGACGTTGAGGTCGTCGCCGAGCTGCTCGCGGACGCCCGCCACCGCCGCCGCGGACCTGGTCACGAGGTCGCCACTCTCCGGGACCGTTGCCAAGAGCGGCGCGTGATCGAGCCGGAACTTCATCTCGTCCAGCCGGCGGAGGGCTGAGCTCGCGTGCTCGAGGGACTCGGCGGTGAAGTTCAGCCGCTGCCGGTAGTGGACCGACACGAGGGCGTAGCGCACTGCTCGCGGGTCGGCGCCCCGCTCGAGCAGGTCCGAGAGGCGATACTGGTTGCCGAGCGACTTCGACATCTTCTCGCCGTCGACCAGGAGATGCTCCGAATGCAGCCAGTAGTGAACGAACGGGTGGCCCGAGAAGCACTCGCTCTGCGCGATCTCGTTCTCGTGGTGAGGAAAGATGTTGTCCACGCCGCCGCAATGGATATCCAAGGTGTCCCCGAGCAGAGCCCGACTCATCGCCGAGCACTCGATGTGCCAGCCCGGTCGGCCCGGCCCCCAGGGTGACTCCCACGACGGCTCGCCGGGCTTGGTCGCCTTCCAAAGCACGAAGTCGCGCACGTCGTCCTTGCCGTACTCGTCGTCGGCGACACGCTCACCTTGGCGGACTTGGCAGAGGTCGATACCGGATAACCGCCCGTAGGCAGGGAAGCGCGCGACATGGAAGAAGACCGAGCCGTCGACCTCGTAGGCGTGGCCGGAGCGCACCAGCGCGCCGATCATCTCGATCATCTGCGGCACGAATGCTGTCGCTCGCGGGTAGTGCTCGGCGCGAGCAATTCCGAGGAGGCTCAGATCTCGAAAGAACGCATCGATGTAGGGCGCCGTGAGCTCGTCGATCGATAGGCCTCGCTCCCGCGCCTTGGCGATGATCTTGTCCTCGACGTCGGTGAGGTTCATGACCTGGACGACGCGATAGCCGAAGAGCTCGAGCGTCCGGCGCAGCAGGTCCTCGAACACGAAGGTTCGGAGGTTGCCGATATGCGGTTCGTCGTAGACGGTGGGCCCGCACGTATAGAGGCAAGCCTCGCCCGCTTGCATCGGCGCGAACGTCTCGAGCCGCCGCCCGAGCGTGTTGAACAAGCGCAGGTCCGACATCGCGGCGGAGCTTAGCCCGCCCTTCGGCGTGCGGCCAGGCGCGGCCGCATCACGGCTGACCGAGACGATCGAGGTGACGCTTGGCGCGCTCGCGGCGCAGCCCGCGCAGGTAATCAACGAACAGCACTCCATCGAGGTGGTCCATCTCGTGCTGGATTGCTCGCGCCAGTAGACCTTGGGCCGCCACCTCGTACGCCTCGCCGCGGCCGTCTCGCGCGCTCACCAACACCGTGGACGCTCGGCTTACTTTCTCGGTGAAGTCCGGGATCGAGAGACAGCCCTCGCCGTCGTCCTCGCGGCCGTCGCTCTCCCGCAACACGGGGTTTACCAACACCAGCACCTGCTCGGGGTCCTCTCCCACCGAAAGGTCGACCACCGCGACTCGCTGCTCGACACCCACCTGAGACGCGGCGAGCCCGATACCGGGCGCGGCGTGCATGGTCGCGACCATGTCGGTGACCAGACGCTCGAGCTGAGCATCGAAGCTGACGACCTCGATGCAGCGAGTGCGAAGCACCGGGTCCGGGTAGAGACGAATGGGCAGGATCGCCATGCAGCAGAACTCCTTGCTCGAGAGGCTCGAACCTAACAAGTGGCCGGAATTGCTGCCTGCGGCTCCGACTCGGCTCGGCGGTCTCAGCGAGGCTGACGCACTCGAGTCAGGCGCTCTCCGAGGATGGCGTCCCGGCCCTGGGAGCGGAGGGCATCGAGCAGTCCGCGCGGATCGACGTTGCCGTGAAGCGCGCGCTCGAGCCCTGCACGATCGAGACGGAGCATCGTGGTCGCTTTCGTTGTCCGATACAGCACCTTCCAGGGCTCCAGACTCAGCAACGCGGCCTCGCCGAAGATGTCGCCATTGGTGTAGACGGCCAGATCGACCTCGCCAGCTTGGCCCGGTACCACGGCTTCGATCTCGCCAGGTCCGACGATGTACAGCTCGGGGACGCGGTCACCCGGCCGTCGGAGCGCCTCCTTGGTGCCGATCTTCACCACCTCGAGCTGCGAGAAGAGACGCCGCACGTGGGTGACTGGAAACCGGCTAGGAAAGTCGCTGTCCTCGATTCGCTTCCAGATCGTCTCGAGCTCCAGCGTTGCGCCTTCGCCGCGCGACTCGGCTCCCTCGCGAAGCCCCTCGAGAGCCTCGCGACGGACCTGTTGCAGCAGCTTCGAGTACTCGACCCGCTGGAGTCGCTTCTTCACGCTTCCGTTGTCTGGCTGAAGCCTGCTCGCTTTCACCAGCAGCGCCGCCGCCTTGTCGAAGAAGCCGTCGTCCAGGTAGGTGTCCGCGGTGTGCACGTAGTGATCGACAGCCTCCGCGCGACGGCCCTGGAGGCCGAGCACGTCGCCCAACTGCGCCCTGGCGTGACGATCGCCTTGCGCCACCTTGAGTCTCGCGAGAAGCCGAGCCTCCGCGTCACTCAGGCGGCCGAGCACGATGAGGTCGTCGATCGTGCGCTCCTCCAGGGCTCCCGATCCGACGCGCTTGAGCCACTTCCTCAGCAACGAACCCTACCCTCCGGCGTGGCATGGACCACGACGCTGAAGACCTCCGGCGGTGCCCACCCGCCCTTCCCCGGAGCCTCGTCCCGTGGCGTCGCTCAACAGACTGGGCTGCCCGTGTCGCATGGTAGCGATGACGTTGGCCCTGTCGACGCGCTCTCCAGAACACCCCGAGCGGGCTCCCAGCCTAGCAAACCGCAACGGCGGGCTGGGCTGCTCGAAGCGCTCCTGAGCTTAGAGCGGAACGTCAGCAGAAGTGGACAGTGCGCGGCTCCAGGAGGACACCCGAGCTCCGCATGCGGAGGCCGAATGCCAGCTCTCGCTCCCCATGCGTCCCCAGAACACTCGACTACCAACGACTTCTCGCACGTGAAAGTCGCTGGTACGCGGCTTGCTCTGGATGTGTTCGAGTCTGACATCATCGGGCGTCGGCAGTCGGCGTCTTTGGACCCGTCGGACTCGGGGAAGACCATGAACACGCTCGCAAAGGAATCTCGCTCTCGTCACCGCCGACCCCGGCTCGTCCAGGGCGTGTGGTTCTCGATCGTGCTCGCGGCAGGAGGCGGAGCCGCCTTCGCCGAGCAGGAACGCTATACGTACTTCCGATCGCTCGAGGGGCCTGCCGATCTGACCTCGCAGGACGGCGCACGCGCCGAGGCCGAGGCCAACTACCCCATCCTGGCCGGCGACCGGCTCCAACTCGGGGCCAACGGCCGGGCCGATGTCCTGCTTGCGGACGGTAGCCAGCTCACGGTAGACGGGGGCTCCGAGTTGGTGTTCGACGACCTCGCCTTCTCCGCCGACGGACCGGCGAAGGGCAACGTTCTCCGATTGCTGGCAGGACGCATCTATCTCGATTCTCATGGCGGCTGGCGCGGGGATCACGATCAGCCCGTCGTCGACACGCAGAACGCTCGCGTGTACCTGCAGGCCGATGGCGTGTACGTGGTCACGGCCAGCGAGCGCGGTTACACCGAGGTGACCGTCCGAGACGGTTTCGCCGAGGTCGTCGACCAGCGCGGCTCGTCGATCGCGCGCGCGGGCGAGTCTGTGGAGGTCACCGGAGACCAGGACCCACGAGCCCAGGTCCTCGCAGCACGTTCCGAGACCGCGGTAGAGGCTTGGGCGCGGGAGCAGGAGGCGCGGCACGGACGCGGCAGCGATCCCAACCTGGAGCAGCCGCTCGAGTCGACGGCGACCCTCGCCGACCATGGAGATTGGCTCGAGATCGACAGCCGAAGAGCATGGCGGCCCTACGTGAGCGTCAAGACCTGGCGCCCGTACAACAACGGCAGGTGGGCACACACGCCCCGTGGGCTCTACTGGGTGTCCTCGGATCCGTGGTCTCCCGTGGTGTACCACTACGGGTCCTGGGAGTACGACCTGTACCACGGCTGGATCTGGTACCCCGGCTACTCCTGGCGTCCGGCGCACGTCTACTGGTACTGGGGACCGAGCTACACCGCCTGGGTGCCGATCGGCTACTACTCGAGGCACTACCGCGGGTTCTACCCGGGCTACGGACTGCGCTACGGGGTCTACGGCTGGGTGGGCGGTCGCTGGGATCCGTTCTACGACTGGACGTTCTGCCCTTCGGCCTACCTTCGCCACCGGCGGCCGCACCACTACTACCGTTCCGGGCGTGACTTCGCGCATCACGGCAGGCTGGATCGCGGCATCCTGACCACCGACACCGGCTACCTCGGTCGTGACCAGTGGCATCGCCCGGAGCTAGTACGGGTGGCGCTCGAGCGCGGTTGGCAGTCCGATCGAGGGGGCGAGCTTCCCGACGTCAGCCCGTTCGTCGATCGTCGGGGTCAGCTCCCGGAGAACGTGGCCCGTCAGGTGCTGCTCAAGCCGAACCCCACCAGCCGCGGTTTCGACGAGCGAGTCGCCGCGGTGCTGCCCCGCAGCGGGCGAGGCGCCGGCGCGGGGACGGAAACCGCTGCCGGATCCGGCACGCGCCAGGGTCTCGGTGGCCAGGAAGCCGCGTCGCCGGCAGCCGGCGTGGATCGGAGGATCCAGAGCCGTCCGGGCGAGGTGGACGGTAGCCGGCCCGCACGTGCCGTCTCGGTTGACCAGACCGCGCCTCGCAGTGCAGCGGGCACGCGGCCGACCGTCTCGCGCGAGGGCGCAGGCCAGCCACAGCCGGGCTCCGTCTCCAGGTCCGGCTCGGGGCAGCTCGAGCGTGGCGCTCCTAGCGTGACTCGCACGGCGGTACCCCGCGATCGGCCGGATCCTGGTTCCTCGACAGACCGCCGGACCAGTGTCCAGCGGGCACCGGTGCCCCGAGCCGATGCGACTCCCGCTCCAGCGACACCTGTGTCGCGGCCGGGCGTCACGCGGCAGGGTGTCGACACCCCGCGCGAGCCAGCTCGCCGCGTGCTCGACGGTATTCGAGGCCGCAGCCGGCCTAGCAGCGGAGGGGGCGAAGTCAGCTCTTCGGCTGCGCGCCCGACGGTCCAGCGGAGCCCGGTTCCCCGATCCGGGGTGTCTCCGGCTACGCCCCGAGCGCCCAGCAGCACCGGGGCACGCCAGCCAGTGAGCCGGCCCTCGGCGGGCGCAGGCAACGAAGCCTCGCGACGGCCGGTGGCGACGACTCCACCATCGCGCTCCAGCAACGCGGCACGCCAAAGCTCGGCTAGCGGCCGAGCCCCCGTGCGGCGATCACCCGTGGCGACCCCGCCTTCTGCGACCAGGCCCAGCAGCTCGGCCAGCAGCGCCGCGCGCCAACCGGTGAGGAC
>DATLFI010000315.1:0-2240 GCA_035524895.1 Thermoanaerobaculia bacterium
GACCGAGGCTGTGATCCGGACTTCGACCGGTGCCCGCCAGACCTTCCGCCGGAAGTCTGCCGACCCGCTCCATCCAGCTGAACGCTGTCTCGTTTGGGAGCTTCAAAATGAACGCTGAGCAGTTCCTCGAGCACGCCGCCGACCTCGTGGTTCGACGGCGACGGGACTACGGCGAGCCGCTTGAACTCTTCGAGTCCGTCGCCGCGCGCTGGTCGGTCACGCTCGGGACCAAGCTCAGCCCAGCGCAGGTCGTGCTGTGCCTGTGAACCGTACCGGGTTTCCCGGAGGCCCCGACTTCTGGAAGGATGGGGCCCATGACGACGAACAGAACAGCGAAGCCGTATCCCGCGGAGCTGCGTGAGCGCGCAGTGCGGCTGGTGCGCGAGCAAGAGGCCGAGCATCTGTCGCTGGCGGCGGCGATCCGCTCGGTGGCTGCGAAGATCGGCTGCAGCGCCGAGACGCTGCGGCTGTGGGTGCGCCAGGCCGAGCGTGATGCCAGCCGGCGTGGCGGCGCCAACGCCGACGAGCGTGAGCGAATCAAAGCCCTGGAGCGCGAGGTTCGCGAGCTCAGGCAAGCCAACGAGATCCTGCGCAAGGCGAGCGCCTATTTCGCCCAGGCGGAGCTCGACCGCCGGTCCAAGCCATGATCGCGTTCATTGACGAATACCGCGCCGTCCACGGGGTCGAGCCGATCTGCAGGGTGCTGCCGATCGCTCCGTCGACGTACCACGCCCACGTCGCGCGCCGGGCCGATCCGGTCAAGGCGCCGCCGCGAGAGCGGCGCGACGCCGAGCTCAGCCGCCAGATCCGGCGGGTCTTCGAGGAGAACTTCGGGGTCTACGGCGTGCGCAAGGTGTGGCGGCAGCTCGGCCGCGAAGGGATCAAGGTCGCACGCTGCACGGTGGCGCGGCTGATGCGCGAGATGGGGCTGCAAGGCGTTGTCCGGGGGCGAACGAAGCGCACCACGGTCAGCAACAAGGCCGCACCCTGTTCGCTCGACCGGGTGAACCGGAACTTCCGGGCGAAGACGCCGAATGCGCTCTGGGTCGCCGACTTCACTTATGTCGCGACCTGGGCCGGCTTCGTCCACGTCGCCTTCGTTATCGACGCCTTCGCCAGGCGCATCGTCGGCTGGCGGGTCTCGCACAGCGCCCGGACCGGCTTCGTCCTCGACGCCCTGGAACAGGCGTTGCACGACCGGCGCCCGATCGACGGTGGTCTCGTTCACCATAGCGACCGCGGCGTGCAGTACGTCTCGATCACGTACACCGAGCGCCTGGCGGAGGCCGGGATCGAGCCGTCGGTGGGCCGCGTCGGCGACAGCTTCGACAACGCGCTCGCCGAGACCGTCATCGGGTTGTTCAAGACCGAGGTCATCCGCCGCCTGGGGCCGTGGCGCAGCCTCGAAGCCGTGGAATGGGCGACGCTCGCCTGGGTCGACTGGTTCAACCACCGTCGCCTGCTCGAGCCGATCGGCAACATTCCGCCGGCCGAGGCCGAAGCGCGCTTCTACGCGACCCTCGAGGAGACCGCCCTGGCGGCGTAGGAGCCAAACGAAACCGCCTCCGGGAAACTCGGTACGGTTCACTGGTCTTCTGGTGCCGCGGCATGCCGGCGGCGAGCCAGGCGCGGCCGAGGGTGAGGCACGCGGCCACCAGGCGGGCTCGGTTCTGCCATACCCAGCCCAGCAGGTTCGGATGGCGGAAGCCCTCGCGCAGCCATGGCTGGTCCTCATGCGGATCGAGCCGGATGCGCACCATGCGGCGCGCGATCTCGTTCGAGAACTGCGGGTTGTTGCCGGTGGCGATCCAGACGCAGCGGATCGGGAAGCGGACCATCTCCGACTTGCCGAGCACCCGGTCCTCCCAGTAGGGGGCGGTGAGCGCTGCAGCCACGGAGGATGCATCCAGCTGCCGGCGCAGTTTGTCGATCAGGACGATCGAAGGGATCTCGCGCAGCTTGGCGGTGAGGCGCTTGCGCCACTCGTCCTCGTCCCGTCCCTCGACCATGACGCTCGCGCCGGCCCCGGTGACGATGATCGAGATCACATCGACCATGAGGGTGGCGCCGGTGCCGGGGGCCGGCTTCTCGATCATGTGCAGCGGCGTCGGGCCGGGAATCATCGGCCGCACGAACGGGAGCAGCAGGAGCGCCAGCGCGTGCGCCAGCTCGGCCTCACCGACGAACGGAAAGTCGCTGAGCAGGTCGTCGAGCAGGAGAGCGCGCGCGGCTGCGACGTG
>DATLFI010000316.1:0-2799 GCA_035524895.1 Thermoanaerobaculia bacterium
CGAGACCACCGTCGCCAGCGGGAACAGCATCCGCGGCACCGGCAGCTTGGTGAGCAGCGGAGCGTTCCCCCGCAGCGAGTTCATCGACGAGGTGATCGACTGGCTGAAGAAGTTCCAGAACAGGATGCCCGAGAGGGCGTAGACCGCGTAGTTCTCGACGTCAAAGCGGAAGATCGCCGAGAAGACGATGCTCAGCACCAGCATCATCAGCAGCGGCTGGAGCATGGTCCACAGGAAGCCCAGGGTGGACCGGCGGGAGCGGACCTTGAGCTCGCGGCGGACGAGCTCGACGAGGAGGTCGCGGTAGGGGAGGAGGGGTTGCATCATCGGGAGGGCGCGTGACGGTCGCCGCCAGATTGGGAGCAAGACACTCGGGTGTGGTCCAGCGACAGGGGGAACGATACGTCAACTGGTGTCGTCCATGAGCGCCGGACCACAGCTCCTCGCGTCGTTGCTGCGCGCTCGACGCGTGTGCGGCGCCCAGCCGCCGAGCGTGAGAGGATTGCACGACTGCCTTGGAATGTTCCGAGCGAGCGGGTCGGCCTGCTGATCTCTCAGGCATCCGGTGCAGTCCTCTTCCTTCGACCCTCGATCTCGTAAAGCGGCTCGGCTCGCACTCGACTCGGAAACGACTCGGACTCGAGAGCGCCCCGACCGATCATCCCGTGGATCGCGTAGACCAACACACGAACTGGCGCGCTAGCTGCCGCGGAGCGCTCCGCGAGGGCGCCCTCGGAGCTCGGGGCCATCGGACGTCGCTTGGCCCACCGACGGCATGGCGCACGGCCCCGCCTGGGCAAAGCCGTCCGGTTCCAGCCCTGGGGTTCGGCCTGTCCCCTTCCGCGGATCCGAGGTGCCGCCTAGGCCTACTCGAGGCCCAGTCTCCTCCGGCCCGATCCGAACCCAAGGGTCGCTCGTGACGGATTCCGACGCTCGGGAGTGTTCGTCGCCGACTCCGACGCCCACCCTGGGGCTCCTGCTCAGCGTCGTCATTCCCGTCTATGACGAGCGCTTCCTGATCCGAGAGCTGCTGCGCCGCGTTCTTGCCGTCGAGGTTCCGGGCCTGCGGGGTTTGGAGATCATCGTGGTGGACGACGGCTCGACGGATGGCACGCGCGAGATCCTCGCTCAGATCGCCGCGGAGACGCCCGGGTTGCGGCTGCTCCTGCACGAGGAGAACCGGGGCAAGGGAGCGGCAGTGCGCAGCGGCGTCGCCGCGGCCACCGGCGACCTGATCGTCATCCAAGACGCCGATCTCGAGTACGACCCGCAGGACTATGCGCGCCTGGTCCGGCCCTTCCTCGAAGACGGCGCCGACGTGGTCTATGGCTCGCGGTTCCTCTCGTCGGAGCGCCGGCGGGTCCTGTACTTCCGTCACGCCGTGGGCAATCGGCTCATCACGTTGCTCTCGAATTGGTTCACCGATCTCAACCTCACCGATGTCGAGACCTGCTACAAGATGTTCCGGGCTCCGCTGCTCCAATCCATCCCGATCCGCTCCGATGGCTTCGCCATGGAGCCCGAGATCACGGCGAAGATCGCCAAACGCGGCTGCCGCATCTTCGAAGTGCCGATCAGCTACACCGGAAGAACGTACCGGGAAGGCAAGAAGATCGGCTGGCGGGACGGCTTCAGGGCGCTGTTTGCGATCCTCCGTTACGCGATCGTCGACGACCTGTACCAGGACGACGAGTACGGCTCCCACATCCTCCACGACCTGGAGCACGTGCAGCGATTCAATCGCTGGATGGCTCGGGCGATCGAGCCCTGGGCGGGCTCGGAGATCCTCGAGATCGGCGCCGGCATCGGCAACATCACCACCTTGCTCCTGCCTCGAGACCGGTACGTGGCCAGTGACATCAACCCGCACTACCTCAGCTACCTGCGCAACCTCGCAACCGGCAAGCCCTACTTGGAGGTGGCGCGCATCGACCTCGAGTCTCCCGAGGACTTTCGACCGTGGCGAGGCGCGTTCGACACGGTGGTCTGTCTCAACGTGCTCGAGCACGTCCGCGATCCGAGTATCGCCCTGGCCAACATCACCGGCGCCCTGCGATCGGGCGGCCGGCTGCTGCTCTACGTCCCGCAGGGCCAGGGGCTGTACTCCACGCTGGACGAGGTGCTCGGACATCGCTGCCGCTACGACCGGGCCAGCCTCGAGGGAGAGCTGAAGGCGGCCGGGCTCGAGCTGGAGCACATGGGCGACTTCAACCGGGTCTCGGTCCCGGGCTGGTGGTGGAACGGCAAGATCCTGAAGCGGCGGCACTTCGGTCGCTGGCAGCTCAAGCTCTTCGACCTCGCCGTGCCGCTGCTGCGCCGGCTGGATCCACTGCTGCCTTGGCGAGGGCTGGGCTTGGTGGCGGTGGCGCGTCGGAGCTGAGCGCGTGAGCTCGGGTTGACGACACGGGAGCATGGGAGTCGACAGCCGAGGGAGACCTCGGCCGGCGCCGCCCCCCAAGCGCTTTGGGGATCAGCAGCAGGATCGACGGCTCTGCAGATCGCGTCGCACGATCAAGGAGGCGGCGGCGAGCAGGCGGCCTCGGGATCCGTGACCAAGATCTCGGCCGGCCTCTCGGGCAGCGGTGTGAGCCGCTCCGGCAGCGGAGCTCGACAAGGGGCGACACACTCGCGGACGCTCGCCAGCGGATAGTCGGTGATGCCGAGGGGAGGCTCGAGATCGACGTGGATCAGGACCCCCTTGCCGGATGCCTGGTGCACCCGATCGAGGATCTCGCGCACCCCCTCGCAAGGGAACTCGCGGGGCGGCGAGCCGAGCAGAGGCTGGAGGAGCTCGGGACG
>DATLFI010000317.1:0-11525 GCA_035524895.1 Thermoanaerobaculia bacterium
AGGCCGGGCTGCTGACGCGCAGCGAGCCCTACACCACAGAGACCGCGGCACCTGCCGCGGCGGACTGAAAACGGGCCAGGTCTAGACCAAGGTCGGGGTGAGATCGTGGATCCTGAGGCATCCTACGAGGCCGTTCTCGAGAGCCCAGGGCTGTGGAAGCTGTCGGGCCGCGGAAAGTCGGCTCCTCCCGGCCCCCGCCCGCCGGCTTCCCGCAGCCCTTGGAAATCCGCTGCGCGGATTCCCACAGCTCCCACAGCCCCGGCGGCGAGACACACAAATCAACCACGGAGGGGGGGGATTTTTAGCTGCGAAGGGGGAGGGAAATTTGGGTGCGAGTTGACACCATGCCCGGCAGCACCAGGTTCCGCCCCGCCTTGGCATCGCTCTCGATGCGCGACGCCACCGCGAGAGCGCCCCCCTCGCCAAAGAGCTGCTTCGCGCGCTCGGTCGCTGGAAGCAAGCGCACGACGCCCTTCTTGGTCTCGATCACCCGTCCGTCCCACTTCGGCAGGTCGATGCCGAGCGGCTGCGCGAAGCGGCGCACGACGTCGTAGACCAACGTGTAGCCCTTCCCTGCCTTGGCGCCCGTTTCCTGCTCTTCGTCGTCCTCCGCTCCCGACTCTTCCTCGTCCCCTTCCTGTAGATCGATGTCGCTATCACTGGTCGCCGTGCCCGCGGCCCTGGAGCCGAACAGGATCACGCGGCTCGGCCGCGACACTTGCCGTATCCGGCTCACGATTTCCCGCTCCAGTCGCTCGTCGAGTGCGTTCATCTCGGCTGCCGTCCGTGCTGCCAGTCTAGGCCGTGAAACAAAGAGAGCGTAGCCGGATGCGGGCGGCCCCTATCAGCGCTACGCATCCGAGTGCCCGTGCTCCTCGAGCTGAGAGGGAGATTCAGGAGCCGAGAGCCACGCGGCGCGCGGCGATTCCGTCCTCGCAAGCGTATCCGCCAACCACCGCGGGTGCTCGGGCAACCGCGCACGGCGATGCGGCGAGTCTCGGCGTATCGGTGTCACTTCGATCGTATGGGGCAGGAGCTCGATGCCGTCGTCGGCGACCTCGGTGCGCAGGATCTCCTCGAGGCGCTCCAGGTCGCCGGCCTGATGGCGCGCGCTGGCAAGCACCGCGGGGCGAAGCCGGTCGACCTCGTCATCGCCGCGGCGGCGGAGGCCGCAGGCCTGGCGGTGCTGCACTACGACGACGACTACGACCGGATCGCTCGCGTGACAGACCAAGCTACCGAGTGGGTCGCGCCGGCAGGGTCCCTCGATCGGCCGACCCGAACCGCCCGGTGACCCACACCGGCGCCAGGGCGGCAACGCTTCGCAACAGCTCACAGCACCCGAAAACCCTCTCGAGGCGATCATGTAGTACAATGTACTACATGAAGACCGGTGCCGTGACCATCCGCCTCGATCCGAGCCTCGAAGAGATGCTCGACCGCGTGTGCCGTGACACCGGCCGCTCGCGTAGCGAGGTGATCCGCGACGCGTTACGTCGTCAGTTGACGCTCGAGCTCCTGGAGGAGGCGCGGCGGCAGCTCATTCCGTTTGCCGAGGCACGAGGCATCTACACCGACGAGGATGTCTTCAAGCTCGTCTCGTGACGCGCGTCTGTTTGGACTCCAACGTCCTCGTCGCGGCCTTCGTCGCTCGAGGCCTCTGCGCCGATGTCCTGCGGCTCGTGCTCGCCGAGCACGTGCTGATCGTTCCCGAGGTCGTCGCTGAGGAAGTCCGCCGAGTCCTCGCCGAGAAGCTGAGGGCGAGCCGCGAAGCGATCTCGGCCGTCGATGCCGTCCTCGATCGCTGCGGCATCGTTCCTCGGGCCGATGAACTGTCCCCGATCAAGCTCCGAGATCCGGACGACGAGCTTGTCCTAGCCGGTGCGATCGCGGGCGGCGCGGCAATCCTCGTGACCGGCGACGAGGACCTGCTGGTGGTCGCGGAGGAGTCCCCGATCCGCATCCTCTCGCCCAAGGCGTTCCTGGCGCTCGCTCGAGGCGGCGGTGCGGTGCCAGGGCGGTGAGTCTGTCTAGCGCGCTGCAACTTCGGAGTCGACGGTTTGCGAGCCACGTTGAGTAGTTTTCCTCAATGTGGTGAGTAACGCCGCCGTCGCCGCTGTGCCCGCCGACGTTGCCGGCGCCGCTCGTCTCGTAGAGCTCGTCACCGAGACCCCGATCGGCGGCGCGCCGGCGCTTCGTCGCCCCGCCGCCTACAATGGGACCCGCACCGCGCCTTCGACGGACGAGGCGCGGCGCGCCACCGCGACATGCACCGCGACCTGCAAGCCAAGCTGGACCGACTCCTGACGCCGTTCGGCCTCGCCGAATTCGCGCCCGTCGTGATGGGCCTGCTGGTCCTGCTGGTGGTGATCGTGCTGGCGTGGCTGGTAGCTCGCGGAGTCCGCTTCCTGGCCGTGCGCGCCTTGAAGGGCGTCGCCAGCCGCACCCGCTCGTCGTGGGACGATGCGCTGGTCGAGCACCGCGTAGTCGAGCGACTGACCCAGTTGCTGCCGGCGATCGCAGCGTACCTCGCCGCCGGCCTGGTGTTCGGCGAGGAGGCCGAGGCCGACCTGCAGTCGCTGGTGCAGCGGCTGGCGGTGGTGTGGGCGATCGTGGTGCTGGCGCGCGCCACCCACGCACTGTTCGACACCATCGGCTCGGTCGCCCGCCAGTCGGCGGCCACGCGCGACAAGCCGATCCGCGGCTACCTCCAGGTGGCCGCAATCCTGCTCTGGCTCGCCACCGGAGTCGTGGTCGTGGCGACGCTGCTCGATCGCTCGCCCTGGGCGCTGCTCGGTGGCCTCGGGGCGATGACCGCGATCCTGATGCTGGTGTTCCGCGACTCGATCCTCGGCTTCGTCGCCAGCATCCAGATCGCGAGCTACGACCTGGTGCGGGTCGGCGAGTGGATCGAGATCCCGAAGTACGGCGCCGACGGCGACGTGGTCGACGTCTCGCTGCACACGGTGCGGGTCCAGAACTGGGACAAGACCATCGTCACCGTGCCGACCACCGCGCTGCTCAGCGAGGGCTTCAAGAACTGGCGCGGCATGAGCCTCTCGGGTGGCCGGCGGGTCAAGCGCTCGCTCGCCATCGACATGACATCCGTGCGCTTCTTGTCCGAAGACGAGATCGAGCGGCTCTCGGATGTGCAGACGCTGCGGCCCTACCTCGACGGCAAGCGCCACGAGCTCGCCGAGTGGAACGAGCGGCAGCCCGAGGCCGACGTGCTCGGCCAGCGGCGGCTGACCAACCTCGGCACCTATCGCGCCTACCTCGAGGCCTACCTGCGCGCCCACCCTGAGATCCACGACCAGATGACCTTCCTGGTGCGCCAACTGGCGCCCAGCGCCGAGGGCCTGCCGCTCGAGGTCTACGTCTTCAGCCGGGAGCAGCGCTGGGCTCACTACGAAGCGCTGATGGCTGATCTGTTCGATCACTTCGTCGCAGTGGCGCCGCTGTTCGGGCTCCGCCTGTTCCAGCACCCGACCGGCACCGACGTGCGCGAGCCAGTCGAGGAGCTGGCGCGCGCGCTGCGGCCTGCGGTGCGCGGCGGCGCGAGCCGCGAGGCTTCCGAGACGCCACCGACGCGCCGGGATCGCTCCGCGACGAAGCCAGGCTCGGCGTCGATTGGATCGCCGAGCTGAACCGCGATTCCGGGGCAGCGCCTGCTCGCGCGGCGTGAAGAGCGAGGTCGAGATCCCCTCAGCGTAAAGGCCTGGACCTCAAGGCTCGAACCGACGAGCTAGTGGGGAGAGGGCACGGACTCGCGCGCCATCTCCTCAGGAGAGCCGACCGGAAGACCGAGCTCGGCGAGCGCCCGGACGGCTTCGAGCCGCTGCTCGCGCGTCGTTTCTCCGTACTCGCGCTCACAAGCTTCGCGAACGAGCGAGCCGAGGCTGGTCCCGCGCTGGGCGGCAATGCGCGTCAACCGAGCATGGAGCTCGGGTGAGAACAAGATGGTCGTCTTCTTGGTCAGCTCCATAGCCGCCTCCACATGTGGAGGTTACCAGCGACGGCGGGACGGCAACTCGTCCGCGCGGCGGCGGGGACTCGGATCCTGTCGCAGCGCCCCTACCGGGTCGATGCCCGCGGTCTCGCGCGCGCCGGGAGCTCCGCGAGCGCGCGCGTGCCGCGACACAGGCTTCGCGAGCCGTCCCTCGCGGGCCTATGCCCGTAGCACGACCACTGTGCGGTCGTCCGCGGGGTCGGCGGCGCCGACGAAACGGCTTTCGGTCTCGAGCAACGCACGCGCGAGCGCCTCGGCCGGAGTATCGGCGTGCTCCTCGAGTGTGCGCAGCAGGCGCTCGGCGCCGAGCTCCTCGCCGACAGCGTTGCGCGCCTCGGTGAGGCCGTCGGTGTGCAGCACCACCACGTCGCCCGGCTGTAGCACGAGCTCGATCTCGAAGTACTCCGCCTCTCCCAGCAGGCCCAGCGGCACGCCGCTGAGCTTCAGCTCGCGGGCGCGACCTTCGCGCAGCAGGAGCGGGTAAGGCAGGCCGGCGTTGGCGAGACGCAGGCGCCGCTGCGAGGGCTCGTAGGCGGCGAAAGTCATGGCCAAGAAGCGTCGCCGCACCCCGAGCCCGCGCAGGCGTTCGTTCATCTGCTCGAGCACCTCGCTGGGGCACGGGCACGAGTGCGCCGCCAGCTCGCGCAGCAGGCCGACCGCCAGCGAGCCGTACAGCGCGGCCGAGGTGCCCTTCCCGGCAACGTCGCAGATCGCGATGCCGACCTCGCCGCCGGCATAGCGCAGGAAGTCGTAGAAGTCGCCGCCGAGCTCCCGCGCCGGGGCGATCGCCACTCCGATCTGCAGGCCGGGCACCAAAGGCGTCGCGGCCGGCAGCAGCTGTTGCTGCACGCGCCGCGCGGTCTCGAGCTCGCCGTCCTGCTCGCGCCGCCGCTGCTCTAGCCGTTCCACCAACTCGGCGTTGTGCAGCGCGATGGCGAGGGAGGAGGCAAGAGTGGAGACCAGCAACTCGTGCTGCAGGGTGAAGGCATCGAAGCGGGTGCTCTCGAAGTCGAGGGCGCCGATCAGCCGGTCCTCGAAGACCAGCGGCGCGACCAGCTCGGAGCGGATGTTCCTGGCCGGGTCGCACACCATGTGACGTGGGTCGAGGTGGACGTTGGATACCCGGATCGGCTGGCGCAACGCCGCCGCGGTGCCGGTCAGCCCTTCGCCGAGCGCCAGCGTGCGCCCGCGAGTGGTGGTCAGCCCGTCGCCGCGCATCGCGAGCCACGGCTCGAGCGCCCGCAGGTCCTCGCGCCACAGGTAGGCCGAGAACACGTCATAGGCGAGGAGCGGACGCAGGCGCTCGCCGACCCGACGCAGCAAGGCATCGCGGTCGAGGATCGAGGTCAGCTCGCGGCTCAGCTCGTGCAGGATCGACAGCGTCTGTGCCTGCTCGCGGATGTTCTGGTACAGCCGTCGGCCCTCGACGAAGCTCGCCAGGCAGTCGGCGAGCGGCAGCAGCAGCTCGAGGTGCTGTGGCTCGAACGCCGCCGGTCGCCGGCTGCCGAGGTCGAGCACGCCGATGACCCGCTCCTTCGAGCGCAGCGGCACCGTGATCTCGGAGCGGGTGCCGGGCACCGCGTCGAGATAGCGAACGTCGGTCGCGGTGTCGGGGCAGACGTGCGGCTGGCCGCTCTCGGCGACACTGCCGATCAGGCCCTGGCCGAGCCCGAACCGCCAATGCTCGACCACTGCCTGGGGGTAGCCGAGCGCGAGCGCGATGCGCAGCTCGCGGCCCTGGTCGTCGACCAGCAGCACCGCGAGGTTGTCGAACGGCAAGACAGGCTGCAGCAACTCGGCGACGGTGCGCAGCCCCGACGGCACGTCGGGCGCGGAGTGCAGCGCTTGGACTGCGGCGAGCAGGCAGTGGAGCTGCGCGCCCTCCGGCATGGCTGCGCCGGCTCCGGGGCGCGACAGTTCTACAGTGGGGGCGAAGGGTGGTGTCACGAGACCTAGCCTCCCGGCACTTCATCCTACGCGGAACGGGATGGTTGGGTTCGGGCGAGGCGAGCGCGGAGTCGGGTTGAGCGCGCGCGGCGGCGCGCCTAGCCGAGCTCGGAGAGGCGACGCTCCAGGCGGCGCTCGAGCGGTGGGCTCTCTTGGGTGCCTCCGCGGGAGGGAGCCTGGCTCGTAGTGTATGGTCGCGACAGACCCGACTCGACAACGAGCCGTCGCCGCCAACCGGATCACCCGGGCGGGCGAAGCCTCGTGTCGATCCTTCCAAAGAAAGAATGGGAAGCTCATGAAGAAACTCGTCGTTTCGACCGCCGTCTCGATCGTCGTCCTGGCGCTGTGCGCCGGGATCGCGGGTGCTCAGTCCGCGACCGAGCGAGAGATCACGCAGCTCATCCTCGACGGCAACGAGTATTCGAAGAAGAACCTCAAGGATGTCGGCGACTCCGCTTCCAAGGCGGGATCGCTCGAGTTCTGGTCGAGCGGCGGTCTGCTGCAGCAGGTGCCGCCCGGCGGAGCCCCGGTGCGGGATTTCGACGCGTTCAGCCTCGACGCCAAGCACATCCAGGTGATCACGCTGGTAGAAGGTCAGGCGGCCGTCGCGCAGTACTACTCGGAGGGCTCGATGAAGCCGAAGGGGTCGCCGGCGGTGCCCCACTACCTGACGCGAGTGACGGAGGTCTACGTGAAGGAAGACGGCAAGTGGAAGGTCCGGGCGGCGCACTGGTCGGCCGTCACCGGCGGCTCGGGCACGAGCCAGACGTCCCTCGACCAGTAGAGCGGATCACCCGCGCGGCACCGCCCTGGCGATCGCGCGATCGCGATGCCGCCTGACCCGATTCGAAGCGCACCGCGTCCTGACGCCCCCGGACGACCCGGTGGGGTCGACCGGTCGCCGATGGGCGGCGGCATCTTCCACCTTCGCTGACACCCCTGCGTGCCTCGACGCCAACTCCGTCTCCTCCGCGCCCACGGCCTCATCCGCAAGGTCACCAAGAACCACCGCTATCACGGAGGTAGTAGGTCAGCTCGCGAATATAATATGCTAGCCCTCGCAACCGACTGACTTTCCGTAGGCCAGGGATCGGCACGAGGCTCCTGGCGCAGGAAGAGGAGGAGTCGACATGAACCTCACGCACGCGAGGCTCCTGGCCAGCATCGGCCTCGCCGCCCTGGTTTCTTTGGCGTACGCCGCCCCGGCACGAGCCCAGGCGGTGGCGCCGCCACTGGGTACGGCGGGTAACTACACGGTCCTGGGTACGAACGAAATCCCGACTTCCGGGACGGTAACCTGTACCACTTCTACCATCGACGGAAACGTGGGCACCACCTTCAACTCGATCACCAACACCGGGCCGTGCACGATCACGGGGGACATCGACGCGCCGGTCGCCGCGGAGGTCGTCAGTGACTTCGACGACGCCTACGACTTGCTCGACACCCTGAACCCGGATTGCGCCGGGGGCGTGCCGACCACCACCACCACGCTCCCGCCCGGTGTCTACTGTTCCGCCGCAGGGACCACGATCGGCGCCGGCGTCATCATCACGCTCGCCGGAGGCGCCGACGACGTCTGGGTCTTCAAGATCGGGACCGGCCCAACGGGCGGCGCCCTCACCGGCACCGACATGCAGGTGGTCATGGACGGCGACGCGCAGGCGTGCAACGTGTATTGGTGGACCGCCGACGCTGCGACGATGACGCGTGCGGAGTTCGCGGGCAACGTCCTCTCGGGGGCCGCCGCCACGATGACCGACACGACCTGGGAAGGGCGAGTCTTGGCGACGACCGACGTGACGCTCACGGACTCGATCATCACCGGGTGCCCGGCGACGGCGCCTCCGCCTCCGCCTCCGCCTTCGCCCATGCTCGCGGTTCCGACCCTCGGGCCGGGCGCCATGGCGATCCTCGTCGCCCTGCTCGCCGGTATGGGGCTGCTCGTCCTCCGGAGGCTCTCCGTCTAGGCCTCGCCGAACAACGGCATCCTCGCGAGGTCCAGCACTTCGTCCCCGAGTGGCAGGGGCGGGTGTGTGCGCGCGCTCTACGAAGGCAGCCTCGAGCTAGGACGCACCGCTCCCGCCGAAACAGAGCTTGCCGAAAAACCCCCGGGCGTCACCGGTGCCGTCGAAGTTGAAGATCCCTTCGATGAATACCGTGCCGGCGCCGTAACGCCCGGTCGCGGTTGCCAGGTCGAGCCGCAGCCGGTAGTAGACCTGACTCGGTTCACCGGTCGGGACCGTCGCCGCTTCTCCCGTCCAGTCGAGCTTGAGATTGTTCTCCCGGATTCTCCAGCTGTGGGTCACCAAGGCTCGCCTGGGGAAGCCATCGTCTCCCACTTCGAGGAACCCGAGGATCGCGACTTGGAGGTCCGCCCAGAAGGCGTTCCCTCCTATGTTCAGAGGAACGCTGAGCTCTATCAGGCCGGTCTCCGGGTTCGGCGCGAACTGGATCGGGGTCTCGGGTCCGATGGCATACTGGCAGGGACTCGCCACGGCGCTGCCAGCCCCGAGGAGGAGAGCCATGCCCGCCGTTGCGCAGATCGTCGCGAAGGGTGTACGGTTCCACATAAGTCTTCCACTCCTTGGATGGTTGGAGGTTTGGATGGCCGCGAAGGCCGTGACAGATCTCTCACTGAGAGTTATCGCAAGGGCTCCCGAACACCGGCCATCCGCCCAGCGGGAAGGTCGGCCAGGCGGAGCATCGGACGGCAATGGCGGTCGAGCATGCAGTCACCGATCTTCTGATCGCGATTCGAGAGGGTGATTCCACCGCGACGAGTCGACTGATGACGCTCGTCTACGACGAGCTCCACGCCATGGCGCGGCGCCAGCTTCGCCGTTCTCGCCCCGGCCAGACCCTGAACACCACCGCCCTGGTGCACGAGGCCTACCTCAAGCTGGTGCAGCCGGCGCGGGCCGACTGGAACGATCGGTCCCACTTCCTGGCGATCGCGGCCACTGCGATGCGCTACATCGTGGTCGACCACGCGCGTCGCCGGAGTGCCCAGAAGCGAGGCGGCGATGCCCATCACACCTCGCTGGACGCGTCGGAGCTCGGCATCGAGGGTCGTGTGGTCGAGACGCTCGCCCTCGATCAGGCCATCGAGCGACTTGCCGCGGTCAGCGACCGGCTAGCCCGGTTGGTCGAGCTGCTCTTCTTCGGTGGACTGACGGAAGAGGAGGCGGCAGGGGTGCTCGGGCTCTCCGAGCGCACGGTGCGACGGGACTGGCGCAAGGCGCGGGCCTTCCTCTCTCGCGTGCTGGACGAGCAGCCTGGAGGCTGCTGAGCCGCATGGACGGGCTCTGCAAGGGAGGCTGGCAGCGAGTCGAAGAGATTCTCGACCGGGTGCTGGATCTGGAAACCGCGGAGCGAGCGGCATTCGTCGGGAAGGCCTGCGGTGGCGACGAGGTCCTCCGGGCCGAGGTCGAAGCGTTTCTGGCGGCCGACGCGCGCCGCCATCCCATTCTCGACGGCAGCTTCGCTGAGCTGGCCGAGCCCCTGCTCCGCACGCTCGCCGACACGACGCTGCAGGCTCCGCGGGTCGAGCTGATCGCTGGGACGCGATTGGGACGGTACGAGATCGTCTCCCGGGTGGGCGTCGGCGGCATGGGCGAGGTTTATCGGGCGAAGGACCTGGAGCTCGGGCGGGACGTTGCGATCAAGGTCCTCCGGGCCGAGGCCGCCGCGGATTCGGAGCGTGTCCGGCAGTTCGAGCAGGAGGCCCGTGCCGCCTCCGCTCTCAATCACCCCAACATCGTCACCGTCCACGGCATCGGCGAAGAGCGCGGCGTGCGCTACATCGTCATGGAGCACGTCGAGGGAAGGACCCTCAGGGAGCTCCTGACGGCGGAACCGCTCCCGATCCGGGATCTGTTGGGTCTGGCGAGCCAGATGGCGAGCGGCATCGCCAAGGCGCACGCAGCAGGAATCGTGCACCTGGATCTCAAGCCCGAGAACGTGATGTTCTCGAGCGACGGCTTTGCAAAGATCCTGGACTTCGGTCTCACCAAGCTGATGTCGCCGCTCGGAGGGGAGGGCCGCGCGCCCTCGGCTGAGCCGGAGGAGGCAAGGCCGCGGCGGGTTCTCGGGACGGTGGGCTACATGTCGCCCGAGCAGGTGAAGGGCGAGCCCGTGGACCTTCGCTCAGACCAGTTCTCGCTCGGAGTGATCCTCCACGAGATGGCGACGGGACGCCAGGCCTTCCGGCGGGAGACCGCGACCGAGACCCTCTCCGCCATCCTCGAGAGCGAACCCGAGCCCCCACTGCATCTCGGCCTGCCGTCGCGCTTCCGGTCGCTGGTGGAGCGTTGCCTGGCGAAGCGCCCGGATCAGCGGTTCGGGTCGACCCGTGAGCTGGCGCGAGTGCTCCTCGACCTCCACGAGCAGTCGTTGGGGTCCTCGGAGCGGTCGTCGGGCGGAGGGGGGCTGATCGACTCTCTGGCGATCCTGCCCTTGGTGGACCTGAGCGCCGAGCCTGGCGATGGCCACTTCGCGGACGGCATGACCGAAGCGTTGATCGCGGACCTGGCGAGGCTCGGCGGCGTCCGCGTGATCTCCCGCACTTCGGTCATGCTCTTCAAGGGGACAGCCGAGCCCTTGCCGGAGGTCGCCCGCAAGCTCGGCGTCGAAGGCATCGTGGAGGGCTCGGTGTTGCGGGCGGGAGACCGGGTGCGAATCACCGCCAAGCTCGTCCACGCGGCGACCGACTCCCACATCTGGGCTCAGAGCTACGAGCGCGAGCTCGGCGACGTGCTGGCCCTCCAGGGCGACCTGGCCCGAGCGATCGCGAGCGAGATCCACGTCAGGCTCGACCCGCAGGAGCAGACTCGGCTCGAACGGCGCCCGGCCATTCCCCCCGAGGCCCACGAGCACTATCTGCTCGGCCGCTACCTCCTCAACCGGCGTACGACGGCCGCCCTCGAGAAGAGCGTCGAGCACTTCGAACGGGCGATCGAGGTGGTTCCGGACTACACACTGGCCTACAGCGGGCGGGCGGACTCGCTGGCTCTCCTCGCCGGAGCCGGTCACGGCGGCTCGGTTCGAGGCCTGGTGGACAGGGCAAGGCAGTCAGCCACCAAGGCCTTGGAGCTCGACGAGACCCTCGCCGCGGTCCACACCTCGCTCGGCTTCCTGCGGTTCAAGTTCGACTGGGACTGGCCGGGCGCGGAGGCGGCGTTTCGCCGCGCGCTCGAGCTCAGCCCCAGCGACGCGAGTGCTCACCACTGGTTCGCCCTGTACCTGACCGCCATGGCCCATCACGACGAGGCGGAGGTCCACATTCGCGAGGCCCAGCGGCTCGACCCGCTGTCGCTCATCATCCGGGCCGCCGCCTCTCGGGTCCTGCAACTAGCGCGGGATTACGATCGGGCCATCGAGGAAGGGCGCAAGGCACTGGAGCTCGATCCCGGGTACGCCGAGGCCCACTTCAACCTGGGCATGTGCTGGCTCGCGCAGTCGATGTACAAGGAGGCGATCGAGGCCTTGGAGAGAGCCATCGCCCTCGCCGGGGATCGCCCCCTGTTCCTCGCGGTGCTGGGCAACGCGCTCGCGCGGTCGGGGCGGT
>DATLFI010000318.1:0-3142 GCA_035524895.1 Thermoanaerobaculia bacterium
CGCGGTGGCATCGTCCCGGTGCTGCCAGACATCCGAGGCGCCGACCTCCCGGCCGTCGTCGCGGACACCGAGTCCTTTCCAGCCGGTCGGACCTTCCTGCTGGGGTTCGAGGCGCCCAACCGCGGCTTGATAGCAAGGACGCCAGCGCACTGGTCCCTGGCTCGGAGGGTGCGCCGGCAGGTCGAGCTGCTCGCGTCGAGGACGGCGACGACCGTGCTCCTGACCATTCGCACGGGAGAGATCTATCGGATGGCCGGGACGCTGGCGGATTTCACCGTGTTCTCACGGGACTTCGTCCTGCGCTTGGCCGAGGACGTCGAAGTCGGCCCTGGTGCTCGACCGACGGCCTGACGCGCGACAGCCGGCAGCAGCTGCCGAACGCGGAGATAGGACACATCCCGTGCCCCGCGATCGTCGCGGTTCCTCACGACGCGACAGCCGAGGAAGCGCGCTATCGCCTGGCGGCTTCCGCCTGGGGACCGCTTTCGCGGAGCCGACGAAGGTCCTCGATCTCGAGGTGAAGTGCCTCTTGCCGCTGCTGGTAGCCTGAGAGCCGGCGCCCACAGCACCGTCAGCCAAGGCGTTGACCATCCCTCCGACAAAACGCGAGAATCGAGTTGACGGGGGTGGCATGGCGAACGAAGCGACAGCGACCGCTCGCGGACAGGACTTGAACCTGCTCCAGGAGGCGCTGTGGAGTTGCCGATTCGTCCCCGGCCTCGACCCAGACGATGTCCTCTCCGGCCTCGCACAACAAGCACTGATTAGGACTAAGGTCAAGCTGTCAATGCCGATTTGAAATTCCCCCAGTTGTGCCGATGTGGAAATCCCCAGATCACCTGTTCTTGATGGTCTTCGCGTGGTCAG
This sequence comes from Thermoanaerobaculia bacterium, assembly GCA_035524895.1. Taxonomy (GTDB): domain Bacteria; phylum Acidobacteriota; class Thermoanaerobaculia; order Multivoradales; family Multivoraceae; genus DATLFI01. The sequence continues at coordinate 868 of DATLFI010000318.1, forward strand.
CCGGTGATGAGTTGAGCAGACCGGCCTTAAGCTTCTCGCGCAGCCGATAGCTCTCGCCGCGGATGGTCAGCGTCTCGGAGTGGTGGAGGAGTCGGTCGAGGATGGCGGTCGCGAGCACGGGGTCGCCGAGGAGCTCGCCCCACTCGGCGTAGGAGCGGTTGGAGGTCACGATGGTGCTGCCCCGCTCGTAGCGACGGGAGACGAGCTGGAAGAGCAGGTGTGCCTCGGCGCGGTCGAAGTGGCCGTAGCCCAGCTCGTCGATGACCAGGAGATCGGGTCGGGTATAGAAGCGCCAACGCTGCTCAAGCCGCCGCTCGGCCTGGTCGCGGCTCAGACGTGCCAGTAGCTCGGCCGCGGTGATGAAGTAGGCGGTGTGGCCGGCCGTGATCGCGGCGACCGCCAGCCCGATTGCGATGTGCGTCTTGCCGACGCCGGGCGGTCCCAACAGCAGGACGTTGTCGCCGTGGGCCAGGAAGCGCAGGGTCGCCAGCTCGCGCACGCGCCGCTCGTCGATGCCGGGCTGGGCCGCGAAGTCGAACTGGTCCAGTGTCTTGCGTGACGGCAGATGGGACAGCGACAGCCGTGCCTGTACGGCACGCTCGCGGCGCGACGTCTGCTCCTCCCCGAGCAGTGCGGCCAGGAACTCGGTCGGCCCCCAATTCTCGCGCGTCGCCTGCTGCGCGTAGCCATCGAGCGCGCTCGCCGCGACCGTGAGACCGAGGCGCTCGAGCTGCTCCCGCACGGCCGTCGCTGGGGTGGTGGCCGTAGCACTCACAGCTCGGCCTCCGCGACGGCCTGGTAGACGCTCAGCGGCCGCACCGGCACGGTCGGCGCAGGCGGCAGGAGTCGCAGGTGGCCACGGCTCGGGAGCGGAGGCGGTCGCAGAGCCAGGTGGCCCGGCAGGACGACGACGCGGCCGCGGTCGGTCAGCAGGTCGTGCCGCGCGGCCAGCCGCTCGCCCGTCCAGACCCGCAGCTCGCCCGTTGGCGTCTCCTGCACCCGCACCACCCGACCACTCAGGCGCCACGGAACCGAGTAGCGGTTGGCCAGGTAGGAGACGAACCCGTCGCGGCTGGCCCGCCGCTCGCTCCAGACCGAGGTGTCGAAGACGCGCTCGCCGGTCGACTCGAGCCGCTCGGTCACCCAGCGGTCGACCGGCCGCGCTCCGGTGGTCGCGTGGACGCGGACGTTGGCGACCTCAGCCAGCCAGACCTGCACCGCGTCGTTGAGCTCGCCGATGCTGTCGGCCTGCCGGCCAGCCAGGAAGCCGTCGCGCAGGTAGCCGATGAACCGCTCGACCTTGCCCTTGGTCTGGGCCCGGTAGGGCCGGCAGAGCCGCGGCACGAAGCCGTAGGTGGCCGCGAAGTCGGCGAACCGCGCCGTCCACGTCGGCTGCCCATCCACCCGGCCAGCGGTGACCGTCCGCTCGTTGTCGTACAGGATGGCGCGTGGCACACCGCCGAGCGCCGCGAACGCGCGCTGATGGGCGCGCAGGAAGCGGCCCAGATCACGGCCGACGGTGAACTCGACGTAGGCCATGCGCGAGTAGCTGAGCACGCAGACGAACGCCAGCAGCCGGCCGCGGCAGCCGTCCAGCAGGACCGGACCGCAGTCGGCCCAGTCCACCTGTGCCTGCTCGCCCGGCGCCGTCTCGAACCGGACCACTGGCTCCGACCCACACCGCGCCGGACGGTGCCGCGTCAGCCACTGACGCAAGATGGAGGACTTGCCGGTGTATCCGCGCGCCGCGATCTCTGCGCGCAGGACCGCGCTGTTGGTCATCCCGGCTGCCAGTCGCTCGCGCAGGTACGGCTCGAAGGGGTCGAGCTTGCTCGGTCGCCGTGGACCAGCCTGCCGTACCGGCGCCATCGTGGCAGTGCCCAGCTTCCGGACCGTCTTACGGTCCATCCCCAACTCCCGCGCCACCGCGCTCACGCTCTCCCCCTGGGCCAGCTTCGTCTTGACATCGAACATCGTCCCCGCACCTTTCATCCAGGCACCCTCCGGCGCCCGCTAGTCTCAGGTGGGGAATTTCAAACCGGCAGATGTGGGGATTTTCGCGTCGGCAGCGACACGGATGCCGCTTCGCCGCGATCGGGAGCGCGTACTTCTGCCCGGCGTGCGGCCACAATTCAGCAAGCCAGACCGTCGACCAGTCGATCGCGGTGGCTCGGAACACCGTCGCGGCGCTGCCGAAACTATCGAAGACAGTTGGCGACCGTGACGCCGCCGCGCAGGTCCGCCGGGCGCTGATCGAAGGGCAGATCGGCGCGCT
>DATLFI010000319.1:0-24094 GCA_035524895.1 Thermoanaerobaculia bacterium
ACTCCGCTTGCGAGTCCTGCCATCGCGCCCCAGCGGTTGGCGCGGCGCCAGAACAACCCCAACACCAGGATCGCGAGCGTCGGTCCCTGGATGAATGAGAACACGGTCTGGATGGCGTTGTAGATGTTCGAGAAGCGGCGCTCGATCTCGGGTGCCACGAGCGCGGCGAGGATCAGGATCGAAGCGCCGAGGACGCGCCCGACGATCAGCCGCGCGCGCTCGTCGAGCGGACGCCCGATCGCGCGGCGCCAGCGACCGATCACGTCCTCGGTCCACAACGTGCTGGTGGAGTTGAGCGCCGAGTCGACGCTCGACATCAACGCCGCGAGGAACGCGGCGAACATCAGTCCCCTCAGACCGGGTGGGAGCAGCAGGCGGATCAGCGAGGGCACCGCGTCGTCGGGGTTCTCGAGCCCCGGGATGATGAGCACCGCCGCCAGGCCCGGCACAGCGACCAGGATCGGGATGAACAGCTTCAAGAACCCGGCGAGCAGGACCCCGGCCTTCGCGTCCCACTCGCTGCGCGCGCCGAGCGCCCGCTGCACCACGACCTGGTTGCCCGAGAAGTAAGCCGTCGAGAGCACGATGCCGAGCCCGAGCACGATGCCGGTCCAGGGGAACGGCGTGGTGGTGTCGTGGGGCAGGTAGAGGTCGAAATGCTGCGCGTAGCCGGGACCCTGCGCCAGGATGCCCTCGCGGAGCGCGCCGAGGCCGCCGACCTCCCAGAGGGCGCGCACCACCAGGGCCGTGCCACCCACGAACATCACCACGAGCTGCAGCACGTCGGTCATCACCACGGCGGTGAGGCCGCCAGTGAGGGTGTAGATGCCGACGACCACGGCGGCGACCCAGATCGAAACCGCCGGCGGCCACCCCAGCACGCCGCGCAGTAGCACCGCTGTTGCGTGCAGCATGATGCCGAGGGTCATGGTGAGGATGAGCCCCCAAGCCACCGCCAGGAAGGTCTGGATCGCGCCGCCGTAGCGGCGGCCCAAGAACTCCGGCACGGTGTAGACGCCCGAGCGCCAGTAGAGCGGCACGAACACGAACGCCGCGATCAGCAGCGCCGGCATCGAGCCGAGCCAGTCGAAGTTGGCCTGCGCGATTCCGTAGCGGTAGGTGCCGCCGGCCACCGCGATGAAGTCGGTGGCGCCGATGTCGCTGACCACGATCGACATGCCGACCGCCCAGAACGGCAGCGACTTGCCGGCGAGGAAGAAGTCGCCCGCCCCCTTGACCCAGCGCCCCACCAGAGTGCCGATCACCAGCACACCGGCGAGGTAGAGCAGCACGATCGCCAGGTCGAGCCCGGCGAGGGCGGCCGGCGCGCTCACCGATCGGCCTCCTCCAGGAAGCCGTGGTAGAGCCCGAGGTAGTAGGGCAGCAGGAAGCTCGCCGGATCCGCGAGGCGCAGGCCTTCACCTCGGTAGTCGAGCCGCCACGGGTCGTGGTTCCACTTGTCGACGAAGCGCTCGTCGATCGGCAGGACGCGGCCGTCGCGCAGGCGGCCGCGCAAGCTCGCCGGGTCGCTGCCGGCGAGCGGCTCGACGTCGAGGCGGTGGCTGTTGCGTAGAGGCCAGTCGACGCGGTCGAGTGGATAGCGCTCCAGGCTGTCGAGCGCCTCCTCGAGCACCGCGACCTCGGGCTCGAAGCTCAGGTCGTCGAAGGCGTCGCGGTAGCTCTCGCCCCAAACCGCTGCCGCGTAGAGGAAGGCGAAGAGCGGGTTGCGTTCGGGTCGCTCCACTTCGAAGTAGCGGTGGAAGGTGTGCGCCCAGAGGGTGCGCAGCGCCGGATCGCGCTCGTAGCGCACGAGATGGTAGAGGCCCATGAACCCCATCTCGTCGTCGGACTGGTTGCCGGTGCCGGGACCGCTCTGGATCTTGGGCACGCGGGTGTTCGCGGCGTAGGCGTGGTCCTCGATCAGCGCGCGGGCCGCCTCGCCGTACTTGGCGTCGCCGCTGACGTGCTCGGCGATGCGCAGGTAGGCGAGCATGCTGAGTGAGTTGAGCCCACGCTCTTCCCACCAGTCCTTCTGGTGGTTGATCTGGCGCGGCCCGAACACCGCCCAACGCGTCGGCTGGCCGTCGTGGTCGACCAGCGCGAAGTCGTGGGCGAGCAGGTGGTCGGTGATGCGGACCACGACGTCGCGCACCTCGGCGCGCTCGTCGCCCTCTGCCACCAGGTCGTGGTAGAGGGCGTAGAAGAAGTAGTGGCCGTCGAGCTCGTCGGAGCTGGTGTCGGTCTTCCAGTACCACTCGCCGTCGGCGCTCCTCGGCCAGCGCGGCTGCAGGACCTTCCAGGCGCGGTCGTGCGTCGCGCGGCGCTCGCGGTCACGCTCCAGGGTGCCCTCGTTGGGGTCGGGACCGTCGGTGGGCAGGATGCTTCGTGCCGGGAAGCCCGGCGGCGGCGCGTGCTCGCCGCCTTGCGGGACGTCGCTCAGAAAGCGCAGAGCCTCGAAGGCTGCGCGCGCGCGTCGGCGCGCCGCGGGGTCGCGGCTCGTCGCCCAGGCGAAGCACTCGCCGCCGCCGTACATCGAGGTCCACAGCCCGTCGTTGTCGCTGTCATGGATGGTCGTGACCGACAGGTCGCCGGGGCGCTCGAGTCGCGCCGCCTCGACGAAGCCGAACCGAGTGCGGCGGTGGTAGCGGTCGATGCGCTCCTCGAAGTGCCGAGCCTTGTCGGCGAGCGTCGTCGCCACGTGGCGGATCGCGCCGACCCCGCCGGCGGTCGCTGCCCAGACCGTGCCGTCCTCGGACACGGCGATGTCCCTGACTAGGTCGTCCGGGAGCCACCGCTTGCCTTGGCGGTACTCCCAGCGGGGCGGCTCGCTCGACCGCTCCGGAGCTGGGATCAGGCGCACGAGACCGAGAGAGGTGCCGAGCCAGACCGATCCGTCCGGCGCCGGGGCGATCGACGTGAAGTCGTTCCAGGGCAGGCCGTCGCGATCGTCGAACAGATGCCAGGTGCTCTGCTCGAGATCGCCGACACCGATGCCCTGCGGCGACGCGAACCACAGGCGACCGCGCGCGTCGAAGGCGAGATCTCGCACGTCGACCGGCGACCAGCTCCTCGTCCCGTCGGCGGGAAAGGTGCGGCGCCAAGTCGGGTCGTCCTCGCGCAGGATGAAGAGTCCCTCGTCGGTGGCCGCCGCGACCGCTCGCGGCGACACCGCGGACGCCCGGATCGGGTCCGGCAGCGCGGTTCGCGCCCAGCTCGGCCACGGTTCCATGGGCAGGATCATGGCGACCTGGACCCAGCGGTCCGTGCCCGGCTCGAAGGCCGCATTGCCGGCGGCGGTGCGGACGAGCACCGCGCCCCTTGGCGCGATCGCGACTTGCTGCACGTCCCCCGCAGGGAGGCCGTGCTCTACGGTGTAGCGTGCCCCGGTCTGCTGCAGGAACGGCGGCGCCGGCACGCTGGCGGCGTAGAGCGTGCCCGTGATCGCCGCGAGGGCGAGGAGCGAGATTCCGAGTCGCTGTTGCAAGGCTGGCGCAGTATACGGGTCCACCGGATACGGGTGCGGCGGCGTAACCCTTCTCCATGCCACTCCTCCCATGCCATGACTCACGACGCCCTCCATGACACTGCGACGATTCGCACCCTGCGTGCGGGCGAGCGCGAAGCACTGCTCGAGCTGCTCGACGGCTGGCCCCTGCGCGCGGGCCGGCGCGGTCGCGACTTCTTCCGGCGCTATGTCGACGACGATCCCGCTTATGTCGACGACAACGTGTGGGTGGCCGAGGTGGGTGGCCGCCTGGTTTCCTGCGTCCAGGTGTTTCCGCGCCTGATCCGTTCTACCGCGGGAGAGGTGCTTTGCGGCGGCATCGGCTCGGTGTTCACCGCGACGGCTCACCGGCGCGGCGGCCTGTCTTCGCGGCTGCTCGGCGAGGCGACGGCCGCGATGCGTGCTCGGGGCATGGAGGTCTCGCTGCTGGTCGCGGGACGGATCGGCTGGTATCGCAAGCTCGGCTGGCGTCCTTGGTGTCCCCCGATGTATCGGCTCCGGAGGCGGCGCACGCGCGACGACTTCGTTTCGGCGCCCACCGCTGCCGGCGGGGACGTCGATCAGGCGGCTTCGCCCGAGATCGAGCTCTCGGACGTGGAGGTGGACGTGGACGGGTCCTCTGGCTCGTCTGGCGGTGGGGTGGCCGAGCTCGATGTCATCCATGCGCTCTCGGAGCGCACCAGCGCGCTGGTGATCGGCAGCGTGGCGCGCGGTCGCGAAGGTTGGGAAGCGAGCCTGCGGCTTGCTGGAAACCCGGGAGAGCACTTCCGATTGGCGCGCGGGCACGACGGCGAAGCGATCGCGTTCGTGCGTCTGTGCGACCTCGACGAGGAGCGGCAGGTGACCGAGTGGGCCTGCGTCCCCGGCGCCGAGGGCGCGCTCGCCGGAATGCTGGCGAGCGAGCTGCCGGAGAGCGGCTCGCTCGCGCTGCCGCCGGTCGCCGACGCGGCGCTGTTCGACGAGCTGGCATTTCGTGGCCTCTCGGTGGAGCCGGCACGGGGCGCGGCGTGGATGCTGCGGTGTCTCGACCGCGAGGCACTGGCGCTTCGCCTGGGTCTCGAGCTCTCGGACGCCGATCGGCTCACGGACGATGGGTTGCTCGAGCAGCTCTTTCCGCGGGATCGCTTCGGGTTCTGGACCGCGGATCGATTCTGATCGTCGCGTTAGGCTTCGGGGCGATGAGGGATGGCCCCACGAGAGCCGCGGACGAGGTGCCGCCCGCCGAGAGCGCTCAGCGTCGGAGGCGAGTGCGGCGTCTCGCACTGCTGGCCCTGGTCGTGGCCACCGTGCTCGTCGCGGCGACGCCGGCCTTGCTGCGCGGGCTGGGTAGCTGGCTGGTGGTGGGCGACGAGCTCGCCGAGGCGGACGCGATCTTCGTCCACGCCGGCCACCTGCCCGTGAGGGCGCTCGAGGCGGCGGATCTCTTCCTCGAAGGCATGGCGCGCGAGGTGTGGCTCGCCGACACCGTGCCGACCGAGGAGCGTGCCGCCCTCGAAGAGGTGGGCGTGGTCGTTCCGGCCGAGTGGCACTGGAATCGCGAGGTGCTACTGGCACGAGGCGTGCCGGCCGAGGCCATCCGGCTGCTGCCGGCGCTGGTGGCAAACACGCGCGACGAGGTCGGGCTGGTCGCGCAGGAGATGGAGCGCTCGGGCGGCCGACGCGTGATCCTGGTCACCTCGCGCCAGCACTCGCGCCGGGTGAGCACCCTTTGGCGGCGCGCTGGCAGGAGCGGGCTCGAGGCGATCGTCCGTCCGTCGCGACACGATCCTTTCGATCCAAAGCGTTGGTGGACCAACACCGACGACGGCGAGGCCGTGCTTCACGAGCTGCTGGGAATCGTCGACGCCTGGGTCGGTCTGGGGCTGCGCCCGGAGCGCTCGCCCTGACGGTCAGGCGGCTCCGGCGCCGCGCGCCTCGAAGACTCGGAACACCGCGGTCAGCGCCCCCTTGAGCAGGAAGACCAGGCCGAGCAGCACGAGGAGTGCGGGCCAGCCGAACGCGAAGAATGCACCGCCGAGCGGGGTGAGGGTGAACCCGAGACCCACCACGCCTATGACGATGGCGACCAGGGCGCTGCGCAGCAGGGCGAAACGCCGGCCGAGCGAAGCCAGGAAGCCGGCGAACGAGCCGACACCCACGATCAGCGGAAACACCGGCCACAGCCGGCCGATCTGCCAGAAGTCGAGCGGGCCGGCCGTGATCGCGAGGAAGAACCAGCCGAGGAGCGCGGTCGTGACACCGGCCGCGACCCGATCGGGATCGCGCAGGCCGCCGATCAGGAAGCCGAGCAGCATGCCGGGCCCGGCCGCGATCAGGAACAGCGGCCACAGTGTCTCGAAGCCGAGCCGCAGGTCGCCGAGGTGCACGTTCTGCAGCTCCAACAGCAGCACGATGCCGACCACGATCAGCATCAGTCCACCGATCAGCGGGTTGCGGTTGCGACGCCTTGCCTCGCGGCGGCGCGCCCGGCGCTCGCGGCGCTCCGAGAACCCCAGCGATGGTAGTGGCTCCATGGGTCGCACCTCCGGTCTCGATCTCGAGAACCTCTACGGGAATTCACCGCGCCAGTTTCGCGCCGACCGACCTGGGAACGAGGTACGGCCTAAGGTGACGAGCCCGCGCCGAAGACCTGGACCAGGTCCGCGACACCCGAGCGGAACCGCGCCAGCGCCTCGCGGAGGCGCGTCGGATCGCCCAGGTCGCCGGCGCGATCGAGCTCCGCGGCGCTCTGCATCACGCGGCTGACCGCGATGCGCGCCTGGCCCCGGTTGCGACCGGCCAGACCGCCGGCGTGGTCGAGCAGTGCCTCGGCGAGGTCGCGGCCGTCGAAGGCGGGCACGTAGATCCTGATCCAGTCGCCCGTCTCGATCTTCTCCTCCACCTGCTGCGTGCGGATCGACAGCTCGCGCACGATGCCGGCCGGCTCCGCCGGGATCGTGAGCGGTGGTCGGATGTGGCTGTGGTCTCCGAGCACCGGGAGCTGGCGGGGCGGTGACGGCGGCGCGACCGAGGGCTGGTCGAAGTAGAAGTCGAAGCGGTGCTGCTCGCCGCCGAGCCACAGCGACGCGTAGAACTCGGCGGGCATCTCCTCGGAGATGTTTGCTTCGAGATAGTCGGTCCCTGCCAGCGGCGCCATCGGGAACTCTTCCTCGTCGAAGTCGCCACTCTCCTCGTCGAAGCGCTCGAACACCACCCGGCCGGCGAAGTTCCTCGGGTCGACGGGCCTCTTGAAGTCGTCGTACACGTAGACGCGGAAGACACCCGGCTGCGGCAGCGCGCCCTCGAGGTGGTGGTAGTTGTTCGGCGCCATGAAGAACTGCCCGCCGTGCATCGGGCTGTGGTCCATGTGCGCCGCGGCGTTGGGGTCGTTGGGGTCGAACGTGCCTGTTGCCGCCAGGGCGCCCCCCTCGCCGCGGGGCAGATCACCGGGCAGGGCTCCCACCAGCATGCCCCCTCGCGGCTGGGTCGAGGCCACGGGCCGTTCCACTACCCGTGGCAGCACGATGTGATCGTCGAGCGCCCAGTCGACCAGGACCTCGACGGGCTGCGGCGCTCCGAGGGCGGTATCGGCGCGCAAGGTCGCCACCAGCTCCAGCTTCGTGCCCGCAGGCGCGTCGATCGGCTCCTGGAACACGAAGGAGACCGGCCAGTCGGGCCGGTAGTCCGGAACGTAGACCAGCGTGCGGTCCCGTCCGTCGGGATAGAGGGCCCGGACCTCGAAGCCCTTCACCGCGTCGCCGAGGTGTGGACCGAGCCCCACCAGCCGTGCGTTCGCGCCGAGGGTCACCGACTCGGTCACGCCTCGCCGCCGCTCCTTCTTGGTGAAACCGCGCTTGGATGACCCCAGTCGCAGGGCGTCGGTGATCAGGTCCACCTCGTCGGCGGTCTGCGCCAGGTGCAGTCCCAGCCTCGATCGATCCCGGATCTCCTGGTCGTTGCCTTCGAGAGAGCGTCGCTGGTACGCGATCTCGAGCTCCAGGGTCGACCCCGGTCGCAGCCTCTTGCCGGCGCCGACCGGGAACAGCACGGGCGCGTCGCCGCGCAGCCACTGTCCCAGGAACCGCCGGCCGCTCTCCAGCTCGACCGGTCGAGTCGGCGGCTCGGCGTCCTCGTCGGCGAACGGGTCGTAGGGGACCTGTACCTCTACCGCGATGGTCTCGGGCTCGCCCGGCGGGTCGACGATCCAGGCGGCCATGCGGTCGACCGCCTGCGAGGTGTCGGGGCGGAACTCGAACCCGGTGACCCAGGTCGGTTCCGCGACCTCGACCGGTAGCGTCACGGTGTAGGTGCTCGCGAGCACGCCGCCGGGCAACACGTAGGCCTCGGCGGGCTGCAGCATCAAGTCTGGCTCGCCGAGGATCCAGTCGCCCATGAGCTCGGGCGGCGGCGGCAGGTTGCGGCGCGGACCCTGCGGTGCTCCGCCCTGCACCCACGCCACGACCTTGTCGATCTCTTCCTGGGTCAGGCGGCGATCGTTGGCGAAGCTGCCGTAGCGCACGTCGGCGTCCCACGGTGGCATGCGACCGGTGAGGATCTCCTCCTCGATCGCCGCCGCCCACGCGCGCGCGCCCGGCTTCGAGTCGGTGCCGTAGACGGTGAGGTCGGCATAGCTGGGCGCGATCCCTCCGGGCCGGTGGCAGCGCATGCAGCGCTCCCGGAGGATCGGCCGGATGTCCTCGCTCCACGTGATGTTGGTGGTGATGCGCACGTGCGCGCCGGCACGGCTGCCGGTGAGCGCGATGCCTGCGATGAGGGCCGATGCGGCGAGCGCCACAGCAAGTCGAAGGATGCCGCGGCGCGAGTGTGGCGGACTTGGGTGTTGGAACATCGGGCTGTCAGTGGGTGCGACGCGAAGCGTCCTCACATTCGGAGGACGGCCGAGGCGGTGGTGATGTTTCCGGAACCGGCGCCGCTCAGCTCCAGGTGGCGTCGAGGTGGAGCTCTCCTTCGGAGTCCGCGCGGAACAGGGCCGCGAACGGGAGCCCGCGATCGCGGATGCGCTCCGCGCCGCCAGCCTGCCGGTCGAGCACCGCCGCCACCGCGACCACTTCGCAGCCAGCCTCCACCACCGCATCGATCGCGCGCAGCGTCGACCCCGCGGTGGTCACCACGTCGTCGACCACGGCCACCTTCCGCCCGGCAGTGATCAGCGGGCCGCCGGCATGCCACGCCTGGTCGATGCGCGACAGCGTGCCGTGCCCCTTGGCCTCGGCGCGGACCACGAACCCCGGGATCGGCAGGTCGGTCTCGACGCTCGCAATCGCTACCGCGGTCGCGAGGTAGGCCGCGCCCATCGCGAGCCCTCCCACCGCCTCCGGACGGTGCGGCGCCAGCAGCGCGTGGAGCGCTCGCCCCACCAGCGCTGCCCCGGACGGCGACAGGACCGTCGCCTTGGTATCGCAGTAGTACTTGCTCTTCGCCCCCGAGGTCAGCGTGAAGTCGCCGCGGCGAATGCTCTGGCGCTCGAGAATGGCCTGGAGCTCGCGGAGCAGGGGCGCGGCGACGAGAGATGTTGTGTTGGACATGCGCACGGGCCCTCTCCGCGAGATCCTATCGGGTCGCCTGCCGGCCGCCGCGACTGCCGCAGGCTCTGGACTCGAGCTCGCGCTAGAGTGCCGCGCGGAGGTGACCTTCGATGGACCGCCGCACCGTCGGAATCCTGATCTTCGACGACGTCGAGGTGCTCGACTTCGCCGGGCCGTTCGAGGTTTTCTCGCGCACTCGTCTACAGGGCGGTGTCGAGGCGCGACGCGGCGAGGAAGGCGCTCCGTTCCAGGTGCTGACGGTGGCGCTCTCGGCGGCGCCGGTGCAGGCGATCGGCGGGCTGCAGGTGACGCCGCACTACTCCTTCGCGACGGCGCCGAGGATCGACGTGCTGCTGGTGCCGGGAGGGTTCGGCACGCGCCAACTGCTCGAGGATGCCGAGGTGCTCGACTGGATCCGTCGCACGGCGGCCGCGGCGGAGCTCGTGACCTCGGTGTGCACCGGGTCGCTCCTGCTCGCGCGCGTCGGCCTGCTCGAGGGAAAGCGCGCGACCACCCACTGGGCGGCGCTCGACCTGCTGCGGCAGCAGGCGGGAGTGGAGGTGGTGAGCGACCGGCGCTGGGTGGACGACGGCGTGATCAGCTCGGCGGGCGTCGCCGCAGGCATCGATATGTCGTTCTACGTGGTCGAGAAGCTGCATGGGCGCGCGGTGGCGGACGAGACGGCACGTTACATCGAGTACCCGCGGCGCGCGGTGGATGCCCCGGCGGCGTGATGACCGTGGTGTCAATCCGTTGGCGATCGTCAGATCGATCGCTGAGAACGAAGCGATGACAGCACGGGTTCGCCATCGGGCTTTCGGCGCCGTGTTGGTGCTGGCCACGCTCGCGCTCGCGACGCCCCTGGTCCCCGCCGCGTGGCGTCCGCAACCCCTGATCCTCGGGATGCCTCCCGCGTTTGCGTGGGCGCTGTTCTGGCTGGCGGTGATGTTCGTCGCCGTGCTCTGGCTCTACCTTGCCGACGAGGCGCAGCGCACGTCGCGCTGAGCGCACACGGGGGAGGAGGCGCCGTGGAGACCTGGCAGGTCGCGCTCGTCGTCTGCGGCGCCTACCTGGTGGTGACGTTGGTCGCGGGGCTGGTTCCGCGATTCCGCGTCACCAACACCGTCTCGGGGTACGTTGCCGCCGATCGGGCGATGAGCACGGTGGTGCTGTACTTCGTGCTGGGCGCCTCGATCTTCTCGTCGTTCGCGTTCCTCGGTGGACCGGGCTGGGCGTACTCGCGCGGCGTCGCGGCGCTCTACATCATCGCCTACGGGGCAGTGGGCATGGTGCCGTTCTACTTCCTGGCGCCCAGGGCGCGCCGGCTCGGCGAACGCTTCGGGTACGTCACGCAGGCGGAGCTCCTCGCCGGGCGCTTCGATAGCCGCACCCTGCGGATCCTGCTCGCGGCGATCTCGGTGGCCGCGTTCGTGCCCTACCTGGTGCTGCAGATGAAGGGCGCCGGCATCATCCTCTCGACCCTCAGCGGGGGCCGCGTGTCGGAGGCGCTCGGCGCCGGCGTCACGTACGGCGTGGTGATGGTGTACGTGCTCGCAAGCGGCGCTCTCGGTGTCGGTTGGACCAACGTGCTACAGGGCGCGATGATGCTGGTGGTCGCCTGGGCACTCGGGCTCTACCTGCCGTGGAAGCTCTACGGCGGGGTCGGTGCGATGTTCGAGCGGCTGGCCCTGGAGCGGCCCGAGCTCCTGCAGGGCCCTGGCCTCGGCGGCGACGGCCAGCCCTGGAGCTGGATCGCGTTCGGGTCGGCGGTGTTGGTGTCGGCGGTGGGGTTCACCATGTGGCCGCACACCTTCATGCGCGCTTTTGCGGCCAAGAGCGACCGCTCGCTGCGCATCATCGTGGTGCTCTACCCGACGTTCCAGGTGTTCCTGGTTCCGATCCTGTTCATAGGCTTCGCCGGCGTGCTGGCGTTTCCCGATGTCCGCCCGGCCGACTCCATCGTGCCGCACCTGCTGACGCACCTAACGCTGCCGCCGCTCCTGGTCGGGCTGGTGTGTGCGGGCACGCTCGCCGCGTCGATGTCGACCGGCGACTCGATTCTCCACGCCGCCGCCTCGATCGTGGTGCACGACGGCGTGAAGCCCGCGCTCGGCGGGCGGCGTCTCGACGACCACCGCGAGCGGCGCCTGATCCAGCTCGTGGTCGTGGTGCTCAGCGTCCTGAGCTTCTACTTTGCCGTGGTGTCCGAAATCGGGCTGGTCAACCTGCTGCTCGTCGCCTACGGCGGCATCGCCCAGATCATGCCGCCCATGATCGCCGCGCTCTACTGGCGGCGCGCGACGGGCACTGGAGCGATCGCGGGTCTCGTCGCCGGAGTCGGCGTGAGCGTGCTCTTCCTCTTACGCCCCGAGCTGCGGCCGATCACCGACATGCACGAGGGCGTGTACGGGCTGCTGGTCAACGTGCCGGTGTTGGTCGGCGTATCGTGGCTGACGAGGCCGCAGGCGCAGCGCGAGGCCGCGAGCCACGTCGAGGTGTGATCGAGGGGAGCGCGCTCCTCGGCTATGCGGTGATCGAGATGCTTCCGTTGGTGGTGCGCAGCCGCACCAAGGGGCCGCCACCGGCGAGGTCGCCACGGAGGCGGTTCTTGCGCCTGCCTTCGGGAGCGAGGTTGGTGTCGGCGTCCAGGCGAATGCTGCCGTTGGTGGTAGTGGCGTCGAGATCGGCGCCGGTGCCGTCCGGCAGGCGCAGGCGGAGAGCGCCGTTGGTGGTCCGGAGGGAGATCTCCTCGCGGAGGTCGAGGACCTCTGCCTCGACGGTGCCGTTGGTGCTGTGGGCACGCACTGGGCCGCCGACGTCCGAGATCCTGATGCGGCCGTTCGTCGTGCGGCAGTCGACGCCGGCGTCGACCCCCGCGACCTCGACCCCGCCGTTGGTGGTGTAGGCCTCGACCTTGACGGTGGCTGGCACGGAGACGACGTAGTCGACACCCACCCCGCCGCCGAACCAGTCGAAGACGCTGCTGCTGGGGTACTTGGTGGTCACTTTCAGGCCGCCTGCGTGCTCCTCGACTCGGATCTCTAGCTCGCGGAGCAGCCGCTCGGCCCGCGCGTCGCTCCAGGCGCGCGCCTTCTTGACCGCCTCGATGCCGACCTCTGATCTGTCCCAGGAGCGGAACTCGAGGTGGCCGTTGGTGTTGCTTACCGAGACGGTGGCTCCGGCGGCGACATCGTAGGTCTGCTGGAAGCTCTCGGTGCGCTGGGCGGCGCTCGCCGGCGCTGCGAGCGCGGCGGCGATGAGCATGGCTGCCAGCGTAATGGAGGTCGGGACGGAGGAAAGTCGACGGTTCATGTTGCTCTCCCTTCGCGTGGCCCGGAGTGGCCAGCCGCGCGGCTCGGCATCGCACTGCTACACCAGGCACTACGGCCGGCTAGGGATCGAGGTTTCGCCGCTCACCCACCTGGGAGTCGAGGTCGTAGAGCCAGCGCGATCAAGGTGAGGCCACTTGCACCCGTGGTGCTTTCGAGCCGCTCCAGGAGCACCTTTTCTTGGCCTTCACGGTCCGGCTCGACGCGCAACGATTCGCGCTCGTCGCTGCGCAGCGCGTCGAAGCAGTACGGGCATTCCTCGAGGTTGCCGTGAGCCAGCCGCAGCGGCGGACCGAAGGTGCGGCAGACCCGGGGGCGATGCGCGTAGAGATCGCAGCGGCCGGTCTCGGGGTCGAGCACCGGGCACGGTTGGTCTTGCAGCTCCTCGCACAGTCGCTCGAGCTCTTCCTCGTCGTCGTCGAGGACGCCGGAATCCAGGTCGCCGGGGAAGTCCTCGGCGAGGATGCCAACCGCGGTCTCGACTCGGCTGGCGAGGGCGGCGGCGCGCGCTGGGTCGGACTGCTCGAGGATGCTCCTTCCGCGGCGCAGACGCTGCGCATCGAGCTGGTGGATGGGAAACGGTCCGATGCAGCATTGGACTCGACCAGGGCCGCAGCCCCAGCGTCCCCGGCAAGCGCGCGCCGCTTCGGCCATCGCGGCATCGACGCGCTCGATCCAGCGGTCGTCCTGCCGTTCCAAGTCCGCGAGATCGGGCTCGGTCGGGCGCGATATGCGTCCGGCGTCGCCGGCCGGCCCAGCGTCATTGACAGGGCCGTCGTCGTTGCGCACGGTCAGCCACCTCTTGCCGGTCAGGCCCAGATCGCAGATCGGAGCGGCCCGGCTACTCGGGAGAGCCGATCGCGTACAGGTGCCCCGCGGTGCGCCAGTACCAGACGCCGCCCACGAGGGCCGGGGACGCGATGACACCTTCGTCGAGCGAGTTGACGTGAAGCACGGCGAACTCGGGACCCTGGCGCACGACGAAGGTCTCGCCATTGTCGTTGGTGAAGAACACTTTGCCGTCGAAAGCAACGGGGGCGGCGGAGAAGCTCTCGCGGCGCGCCTGCCCCAGACGCTCCTGCCACAGGACCTCGCCGGTCGCCGCTCGGTAGACGCTGATGACGCTCGCCATGTCGTTGACCATGTACAAGTAGTCGCCGATCGCGATGGGCGCAGGCACGAACGGCGATCCTTTGGGCGACGACCACACCACGTGGGTCTCGGTGACGTCGCCGGAGCCGCCTGGGCGGATCGCAAGCGTCGGGCCGGCGCGTCCCGAGGTGCTGAACAGGAGGCCGTGCGACACCACGGGGGTGGGGATGACCTCGAAGGTGGTGCCGCCAGCGCGCCACAGCTCCTTGCCCGAATCCGGGTCGTACGCGAAGACGTGCTGCTGGCTGTTGACCACGATCTCGTCGTGCGCCTGCGGGTCGCTGCCGACTCGAATCGCGACCGGAGAGGACCACCCGACCTTCGTCGGTCGCGGCGTGCGCCACAGCTCGCGGCCGGTGTCCTTGTCGAACGCGGCGATGAACGAGCCCGAGCCCTGGTCTTGAACGACCACGACGCGATCGCGATAGAGCAGGGGGGAACAGGCGGTGCCGTGGTAGGCATCGAAGGGTCCCATCGGCACGTGCCACACCTGCTTGCCCTCGAGGTCGAGCGCGAGGAGCCCGTGGTTGCCGAAGTAGGCGTAGAGCCGCTCGCCGTCGGTGCTCGGTGTCGAGGACGCATGCCCGTTCTTCGGGTAGGCCCTCTCGGGCGACGCATCCGCCGGCGCTGATGTCTCCCAGAGCTGCCGGCCGTCACGACGTGAGAACGCCAGGACGGAACGACGCGCGCCGCCGTCGTAGGCGGTGGTCAGGAAGACGCGATCGTTCCACACGATCGGCGACGAGTTGCCGCGACCGGGCACCGCCGTCTTCCAGAGCACGTTCTCGGTCGTCGACCACCGATCGACGTATCCCGACCCGGTCACCAGTCCCTGGCCCGACGGACCGCGCCACCGAGGCCAGGACTCTGCAGGGTCGCCCGGCGCGGCGATCATCGAGACCTCCAGGTCCGCGGAGGCATGCCCCGCGGCGACGCCGAGGAGCGCCAGCGCCAGGGTGGTGCCGGCAACGGCGCAGCAAGCAGCCTCGCGGCGCCGGAGCGGAGGATGTCGAGCAACGGATGTGGTGCGAGCTCGGAGCATGGTCACCTCGGGTCTTGGACGGCACGCGCGCGCGCGGCGCGCGCTTCCGGGACGGGGCCCGGCTGCTTCACTAAACGGTGTGGCGCCGGTGTTGGTAGGCCGTCGCCACTTCGTCCCACGTGACGGATGGTACAAGCGGCCCGCGCCGCCGCGTTGCGATCGACCGCAAAGATCCTGGGTTGTCCCTGGTGTCCCCGGCCCAATTCTCTTCACGTTCTATCCTATGAATCCCGATGCACAGCGACCCCGGAGGCATCGGGCGCGGCCGAAGGCGCAGAAAGCGCAGAAAGGCGGAAACGATGAACCGAGCACGCACTTCGCGGCGAAGATGGAGCGCCAGCCCGATCGTGGGTTGGCTTTGTCTGCTCCTGGCGGCTGGACCGCTGGTAGCGGCTGGTCCGGTTCGCGTCGTCGGGATTCGCGCCGTCGGTCCTGGCCTGGGAGCCAACGGCACCGAGTTGCAGGCGTTCCGAGAGCAACCAGGTTTGACCCTTGCGCTCGCCGTGCAGGCGCCGGCCGGCAAGTCGGTGATCGAAGTCGATGACGACGGCTGCGTCGTCGACAGCCTCACCGACGACCGCGGCACCAACCTGCTGGAGTCCGTCGACTGGGGGCCATTCCCGGAGACCACCGAGGACGGGCGCCACGCCCTGATCGAGCTGCGCGCGCGGTCGCGCCCGGCGGCGGGTGCCTCGAAGGTTCGAGCGAAAGGGTCTCTGGCGCTACAGGTGGCCGCTGGTGTCGAGAGCGAGAAGATCGCCAGCCTGGCGCTCTCGGCCGGTCAAAAACTCGAGACCCGTCGCGGCACGCTCGAGCTGGTCGAGGTCGCCGGCGAGGACGAGGGCGCGACGCTGACGTTCGGCGCCACCATGCAGATCCGCGACGAGCTCAAGGAGATCCGTTTCTTGGGCGCGGACGGACAGCCGATCGAGATCTGGGGGCGCGGCTCCATGACCATGGGTAACGCCGTCCAGCTCGAGTACGTGCTCCGGGAGAAGCCGGCGAAGGTGACGGTCGAGCTCGACTGGTGGCAGGGCCTCGAAGCCGTGAAGGTTCCCTTCGAGGTCGAGGTGGGGCTGGGCCTGACAGAATGAGGTCGTGTCGCGGCGAGTCGCGTGATGGGCTCTTGCCGCACAGAAATCACGTCCCTTCGGACACAGCGGACGGGACCGAGGAGCAGGGTCGATGAGAGCAAATCGGAATCGGATGATGGTAGGCCTGATCGCAGCGTTGACCGCCGGGATGTTCGCCCTGGTCCTGCCGCTGTCGGCGCAGGAGGGCGGAGAGTCGCCCGAGGCGGTGGTGACCGCAGCGCAGAAGGCTGCCGGCGCCAAGGATGCGAAGGCGATCGTGCGGCTGGTCGCGCCGTCGGAGCGAGCGATGCTGGCGTTCTCGACGGATCTCGGCGTCGACATGATGAGCGAGATGTGGAAGGGCGACAGCGCCAAGAACTTGAAGACGAGCTACTCCGAGCTCAAGAAGAAGTACAAGGTCTCGGAGCCCCCGGAGGGCGATACCCTGGACCTCGGGCCCGACACCTCCCAGGAGGAGATCGACCAGCACATCCGGAAGCGGGCCGAGAGCATGTACCAAGGCGTCGATCTCGTTGGCTACGTCGGTGACCTGATGGGCTTGGTTCTCGCGCTGCCCGAGATGGCCGACCGCCCGTTGCTGCCGGAGGGAGCCCTCTCGGACTTGAAGGTCGATGGCGACAAGGCCACCGCCACGCTCGGGGAGCAGCCGTTGCAGTTCATTCGGGAGGGAGGGAGGTGGTACCTCTCCGCCCATACACTAGGTGGATAGCAGTCGTTCATGGGCCGCCCATGGACGACTACGTGAAGCCGAACAGCCCCGTCCCGGCCGCGCGTTGCCGAACAGGAGAACGTCGTGCTCGGCCGTACCCTACGGGAGATGAAAGCAAGGCCCTTTCGGGACAGTTCACGGGGGTTTCAGCACGGGCTGCTACCCCTCAACGCCGTCCCGAGCTCGTCTCCTCGGCGGCCTCCTTCGGCACGACCAGCGCCGGCACCTTCAGCTCGTCGACCTTGCGGTTGAAGGCCGCGACGTCGGTGTCGACGATCTCCTTCAAGCTCGCGAGGAGCGCGTCGAGCTCGGGCTCGAGGTCCTCGAGCCGCTCGTACGCGCCGGCGGGGGGCCGGTGGTTCGAAGCGATCACGTAGGCGTAGAGCTCGACGTACTGGTTGTCGATCATCGGCGGGAAGTTGAGCGGGTCCTGACCGGACTTGCTCTTCACCTGGGTGAGCTGCTCTTCGACCTCGGTGAGCTTCTTCTCGAGCTCGCCCGCGAGGCTGGTCAGGTCCTCGTTCTCGACGCCCGCCTTCTTGGCGCGTTCCGCGACGCTCTTGGCTTGTGCCTTCAGCTCACGGACGCTGCGGATCGCGTCGAAGATCTGATCCAGACGCCCAGCGATCCTCTGGCCGAGCTCATGCTGCTCCGCGAGGTCGCCCGCCGTGGAAGGGAGGGTGGGCCAGGACTCGACCACGATCGGCTGCTCCTGGCTGAAGTCGCCGGACGAGAGGCGCACGGTGTAGCGCCCCGGGAGCACCGAGAGCCCGGGCGTGAAGCCCCAGTGCACGACGCCCTTCGGCACTTCGGGTCCCTTGCCACGAAGGTTCCAGGTCCAAGCGTTGAGGCCCTTGTCGACCTTCAGGCGGTCGCCGCCGCCTCCGAAGAAGGCGGCGAAGAAGTCGTCTTCTCCAGGGCCACCTTCTTCCTTGGCGTCGGGCTTCCACTCGACCGAGCGAACCACCGTCTCGCCGTCGAGCACCTCGAGCTTCACCGGCTGCTCCGGTAGCTCGCCGACCTTGAAGTAGACCTTCGCCGGGGCGCCGCCGCGGTATGCCAGACCCGGTTCGTAGAGCGCGAGGTCGGCCTCGCCGCCGCGGTCGATCTGGCGCAGCGCCGAAATCTGTCGCAGCACCCAGAAGCCTCGGCCCTGCGTCGCGATCACCAGATCGTCGCGGTGGATCGCGAGATCGGTGACCGGGCTGACCGGCAGGTCGTCGCCGAGCTTCTCGTCGTCGCCGAAGCGCTGCCAGCGGCGTCCGTCGTCGAAGGAGACGTACAGCCCGTACTCGGTGCCGGCGAACAGCAGCCCCTGGCGCGTCGGGTCCTCCCGGACGACCCTGGTGAAGTTGGTGTCCGGGATGCCGTTGCGGCCGTTGGTGAGGAGCTGCCAGCTCGAGCCGCCGTCGGTGGTGCGGAAGACGTAGGGTCGGAAGTCGTTCTCGCGGTAGCGGTGCACTGCAATCAGCACGCGGTCGGGATCGTGAGCCGAGAGGTCGATCATGTTGACCGTGCCGCCACGCGGCATCTCTTTGGGGGTGACGTCGTTCCAGGTGGCGCCGCTGTCGCGCGAGACCTGAACGCGCCCGTCATCGGTGCCGGCCCACAGCTCGCCCTTGCGGTGCGGCGACTCCTCGAAGGCGAAGATCGTGTTGTAGACCTCGGTGCCGGTGTTGTCGCGAGTGACCGGTCCGCCGGAGTAGTCTTGCTGCTCCTCGTTGTCGGTGGTGAGGTCCGGAGAGATCGTCTGCCAGCTCTGGCCGCCGTCGGTCGAGCGGTGCACCACCTGCGAGGTGTGGTAGAGGATGTCCGGGTCGTGGGGCGAGAGCCGGATCGGCGCGTTCCACTGGAAGCGGTATTCGAGGTCCCGGGCCGCCTGTCCGAGCTGGAGCTGCGGGTAGGCGATGATCTCGCGCTGGTCGCCGGTCTCGAGGTCGGTGCGGCTGATGCTGCCGCCGTAGCAGCCGGCGTACACGATGTCGGGATTGCGCGGATCGACCGCGATGTGGCCGCTCTCGCAGCCGCCGACGTTCTGCCAGTCGGGCGGGATGCGGTTCCAGGCCACGAAGCCGTGGCTGGGCACCGAGATCGTGCTGTTGTCCTGCTGCGAGCCGTAGACCCGGTACGGCCACTGCTCGTCGACCACCAGACGGTAGATCTCGGCGGTCGCCTGGTTCATCTGCCACGACCAGGACTTGCCGCCGTCGAAGGAGACGTTGGCGCCGCCATCGTTGCCGTTGATCATGTTGAGCGGGTCGTCGGGGTTGATCCAAAGGTCGTGGTTGTCACCGTGCGGCACGCGGATCGACTCGGGGAAGGTGCGGCCGCCGTCGACCGAGCGGAAGAAGCCGACGTTGAGCACGTACACCGAGTTGGCGTTCTGAGGGTCGGCGTAGATGTGGTGGTAGTACCAGGGGCGCTGGCGCAGCTTGGCTTCGCCGGACATGCGTTGCCAACCCTCGCCGCCGTCGTCGCTGCGGTAGACGCCGCCCTCGTCTCCTTCGGCCTCGATCAGCGCCCAAACGCGGTTCGGGTTGGCTGGCGAGACCGTCACGCCGATGCGTCCCAAGGGACCTTTGGGGATGCCCTTCTCGAGCTTGGTCCAGCTGTCGCCGCCGTCGGTGGACTTCCAGATGCCGCCGTCCTCGTTGCCTGAGATCAACGTCCAGGGTTTGCGCTCGGCGTACCACGCTGCCGCGTACAGGATCCGCGGGTTGGTGACGTCGAGGGCGAGGTCGACGAAGCCGGTGCGGTCGTCGACGTAGAGCACCTTGCTCCAGGTCTTGCCGCCGTCGGTGGTGCGGAAGACGCCCCGCTCGTCGTTCGGTCCGAACAGGTTGCCGAGCGCTGCCAGCCACACCCGGTCGGGGTCCTGCGGGTGGACGTGGATGCGGCCGATCTGCCCGCTGTTGGCGAGGCCGATGTGGGTCCAGGTCTTGCCGGCGTCGGTGCTGCGGTAGACGCCGTCGCCGTTGGAGATGTTGCCGCGCGGACACGACGAGCCGGTGCCCACGTACACCACATTCGGGTCGGAGGGCGCGACCGTGATCGCGCCGATCGAGCCGACGCCCAGATAGCCGTCGGTGACGTTGGTCCAGTTGTTGCCAGCGTCGGTCGTCTTCCAGACGCCGCCGCCGGTGCCGCCGAAGTAGTAGACCAACGGCTGCCCGGGCACCCCGGCGACCGCTGTCACGCGGCCACCGCGCGAGAAGTTGAGCGACTCGAAGTCGAAGCCCTTCAGCAGCTCGGGGGAGACCGCGAGATTCGCGGGATCCTCGCGGTAGTCACGGGCGGTGCCGTTGGTGGCCGCCGCGGTGCCCGTGAGCGCGAGGGCCAGCACGGAGGCGGCGATGGGGGTGCGGCAGGACAGGGGTATGCGCTGCATTGGCTTCATCGATCTCGACTCCTGCAGAATGAGCAGACACGAGCCTCGGAGCGGACACGAGGCGCCCGTGACCCGCGGCGCCCCAGTGCGCTTGGTGCTGATTTGATGATACCGGGGCGGGCGGTGGACGCGCCTGCGCAGGACGGCTCAGCTTGGGTGATTCGCGGTGAGCACCCGATCCATGAGGGCGTGCGCTTCCTCCACTCGCGCCAGCGACCCTGCCCTTCCCTGGAACACCTGGCCCGCACCACCGCCGCGCCCGTCGAGGAGCGCCGCCACCTGTTGGCCCAGCTCGCGCACATCGCCTGCGGCCCCACTCGCCGCCGCCACCACGAACGCGAGGCGATCTCCGGCACGCGCGGTGAGCAGCGCGAGTCGCGCACCTTCGCCGTCGGCGAATGCGCGGCCGACCTCCTGGAGGAACGTCGCCTCGCGGTCCTCGAAGTGGCGAGCTACCACCGGCTCGGACCCGCCGAGGAGCGCTGCCGCGGTGGCAGAGGCGAGCTCCTTGGTCAGTGCGCGCTGCGTCCGGTCGGCCTGCTCGAGTCGGCTCAGCTTCTGCCGGGCCACCTCGACCAGGTCGTCGTCGCTCGCGCCGAGGGTCGCTCGCAGCTCCGCGGCTTGATCCTCGCGCCGACCGAGTCGCTGCCTGACACGCCCGCCTGCCACCCAGTAGAGCCGGGTCCCGCCGCGCAGGCGCTCCGTGCCGAGCAGCTTCAGCGACTCGATCTCGGCCGTGGAGCGCAGGTGCGTGCCGCCGCAGGTGTTGAGGTCGATGCCCTCGATCTCGACCAGCCGCACATCATCGGCGAAGCCTTCGGGTAGCCCGCGGCTGCGCACCCGGTCACCCAGCGCCTCGTACTCCGCGAGCGGCACGCGACGCGCCGACACCGCTCGCGTCGCGCGCACCTCGACCATCACCGCTTCCTCGAGCGTCGCGAGCTGCTCCCCGCCGAGCGCAGGCACGTCGAGCTCCACGTCGCACACCTCCGGTCCGAGGTGAAACGAGGTCGTGGGCCAGCCGAAGCGGTCGGCGGCGATGGCGCTCAGCAGGTGCTGCGCCGTGTGCTGCTGCATCAGGTCGTAGCGTCGAGCCCAATCGAGCCGCACCGTCGTCGGCCCGACGGCCACCGGCTGGCTGAGGAAGTGCCGCACCTCGCGCTCGGGAGGGCCGGAATGGCTGGCTGAGCCCATGACACGCTGGACGTCGACCACCTCGACGGCGACATCGCGGGCTTCCAGCAAGCCGCGATCCGCCGGCTGGCCGCCGCCCTCCGGGTACAGGAGCGTGTCGGCGAGCACGGCGTACGGACGGCCGCCGTCCGAACCGCTCTGGAGCACTTGGGTCTCGAGCGCCTGCAGGTATGCATCACGCTCGAAGCCGGCCCTCGTGGGAGCGACCGACCCGGGTGTCGAGGGCGCCGTCATGTCGGCTCGCTTTCCGTGGCCGAGTGAAGCATTCCGCCTCCGCCTGCCGGTGGTCACGGGCGGTAAAACCAGCCACCTGGTACGGTAAGAATTGCACCTCCGCGTACGATTCCACAACCTCGACAGATATGAGACCTCTCGGCCGAGGCATCGCCAAACCACGAGCACGGCCGGGGATACCCACCGCGCTTTGGCGTGTCGGGTTGGGGGAACCGGCGCGGGTCTTGCTTGACGAGCTGCGTTGGTTTCCGGAAAGCCGCTTTCCCGTGTCTCCGAGCTGCTTCGACGATCAGGAACTTGGTCCGGGCGAGGATTCGCTCGACATGGCGAGCGTGTCTGATCGCGGCCCCGGGGTCCTCGTCGTCGACGACGATCCGGCGAACCTGCTGACCGTCGAAGCCGCGCTCGGCAACCTGGCGAGCTCCGTGGTGACGGTACGGTCGGGTCGAGCGGCGCTCCGGAGGTTGCTGACGCAGGACTTCGCCGTGATCCTCCTGGACGTGCAGATGCCCGGGCTCGACGGATTCCAGACCGCTGAGTTGATCCGACGCCGGCCTCGCTTGCGCCATGTGCCGATCATCTTCGTCACCGCCCACTACCGCGACGAAGACGACATCCTCCGCGGCTACGCCCTTGGCGCCGTGGATTTCCTGTTCAAGCCGATCGTGCTCGAGGTCCTGCGCTCGAAGGTTTCGGTGTTCGTCCAGCTCCAGGACCGGGCCGCACAGATCCGACAGCAGGCCGAGCAGTTGTTGGAGCTGGAGCGGCTGGAGCTGATCCGAAGTCTCGCCGCCGAGCGCCAGGAGTGGGAAGCCGAGGCGCTCCGGCAAGAGAGCCGGCGCAAGGACGACTTCCTGGCGCTCCTCGGCCACGAGCTGCGCAACCCGTTGTCGCCGCTGGTCACCGGTCTGGAGCTCATCGGCGGTTACGGCATCGGTCACGAGGGTCTCGACCGAACTTGCCGGGCGATGGATCGCCAGGTCCGTCAGCTCATCCGGCTGGTCGACGATCTGCTCGACGTCTCGCGTATCTCTCGCGGGCAGATCACTCTGCAGCGCGGCCCGGTCGACCTTGCTCAGGTTGTGGATCACGCCGTGCAGTCGTTGCGTCCAGTCATTGCGGAGTACGAGCACGAGCTCGTGATCGAGGACGGCGGCGCGTTGTTGGCGGTCGACGGGGACGAGGTTCGCTTGGCGCAGGTCATCACGAATCTGGTGAACAACGCTGCGAGGTACACCGCCCAAGGCGGCCTCATCCGCGTCACGCTGGAGCGTGACGGCGACAGCGCGCTCCTTCGAGTCGCCGACAACGGCCGGGGCATCTCGCCCGAGATGCTCGAGCGGGTGTTCGATCCCTACGTGAGGGAGGAGACGACGGGTCCGGGTATGGGCCTGGGCCTCCCACTGGTGCGGCAGCTCGTCACTATTCACGGCGGCACCGTGGAGGTGGCCAGCCCTGGTCGAGGGAAGGGCGCCGAGTTTCGCGTGCGCCTGCCGCTCCTCCAGACGGTCAGCCAGCTCGACGTGCGCGCGCAGCCAAGTTCCGCGGCCGAGCCTTGCGCCGCCGTGGATGGGCTGATCGTGGATGCACCGCTCGACGTGGTGGTGGTCGAGGACGAGAAGGACCTGCGCGAGGCGCTCCAGGAGCTCCTCACCGCCTGGGGCCACCGGGTGCGCGTGGCCGAGGACGGCGAGAAGGGTCTAGCGGAGATCCTGGCCGACCCCCCGGCCGTCGCGCTCGTCGACGTGTGCATGCCGGGCCTCGACGGCTACTCCCTGGCGACGAGAGTTCGGGCTGCGCTCGGCACGGCAAGCCCGACCCTGGTCGCCCTCACCGGATTCGGACGGGCCGAGGATCGCAGCCGGTCGCGACAGGCAGGATTCGACACTCATCTGGTCAAGCCCGCGCGTGCCGAGCAACTGCGCCGGGTGCTGAGGAGGCGGGGCGATGTCCGTGAAGACGGCGTCTTCGACACGTAAGGGGTCGAGTCCGAAGAGGAAAGGGTCGAGTCAGGAGAATCCGAGCTTGAGCGGGCGCCAGATTCTGGCGGCGATGCGCGCGCTCAAGCGCGGCGACTTCTCTTACCGCTTACCCGACGATCTCGACGGCATCGACGGGCAGATCGGCACCGCGTTCAACGACGTGGTGGACCTCGTGACTGGTCTCGGCGAGGAGCTCGCCACACTCCGGCAGACCGTTGGCCGCGAGGGACGGACCGGCCGCCGATTGCGGTCGGGTGCGCTGCGCAGGGGGTGGGCCCAGTACCAGGTGTCGATCAACGAGCTGGTGACCGACCTGACCTCGCACACCGACGAGATCGCGCGTGTCGTCGCCGCCGTCGGTCGCGGCGATCTCGCGCAGTTGGTTCCGATCGAGGGCGCGGACGAGCCGCTGCGCGGCAACTTCCTGCAGCACGCCCGAGCGGTCAACGGCGTGGTAGAGCGGCTCGGGCGCTTCTCGTCGGAGGTCACCCGGGTCGCCCGCGAGGTCGGGGTGGAGGGCAAGCTCGGAGCCAACGCCGTCGTACCCGGCGTGTCCGGCACCTGGAAGGAGCTGACCGACAGCGTCAACCTGATGGCGAGCAACCTGACCGGCCAGGTCCGCGAGATTGCGCGCGTCACTACCGCCGTGGCGCAGGGCGACTTGACGAAGACCGTCGGTATCGAGGCCCATGGTGAGATCCTCGAGCTGAAGAACACCATCAACACGATGGTGGAGCAGCTCTCGTCGTTCGCCGACGAGGTGACCCGCGTCGCGCGGGAGGTCGGCACCGAGGGCAGGCTCGGCGGCCAGGCCGACGTGAAGGGCGTCTCGGGCGTCTGGAAGGACCTCACCGACAACGTGAACTTCATGGCCCGCAACCTGACCGATCAGGTGCGGAACATCGCGAAGGTCTCCATCGCGATCGCCAACGGCGACCTC
>DATLFI010000320.1:0-7425 GCA_035524895.1 Thermoanaerobaculia bacterium
GTGGCGAGTGTGTTGACTGTGCCGGCCGAGATGTTGAACCTGAGCTGGCTTCCCGTTGCTCGCAGGCTCGCTGCGATGGCTCGATCGGCAAGTTGCCGGTAGCTCGCGTCTCCGCGCCGCTCCTGCCCGAAGGCCTGCACCACAGGCAGCGCGGTGAGCGTCTGCTCGGTCAGCGACGCCAGATCCCCTTCGAGCTCCTTCTGCGCGAAGGCGCGGTCGGCCATCGGCTTGGCGAACAGGCGAGCGACGACGGCCATCGGCACGGACAGCGTCAGGGCGAAGAGCGCGAGCCGGCGGTCGAGGCTCCACATCACTCCGAACATGCCCGTGAGCGTCACCACCGATGTGACGATCGGCAGGCCGACGTCGAGCACGAGCTCGCGCACGCAGCGGGTGTCCGCGGTCACGCGCTTCACCAGATCGCCGGTCCGGCGCCGGCCGTGAAAGAGGAGGCTGCGGCGCTGCAGGTGGTGGAAGAGATCCGTGGCGAGGTCGTAGACCATGCGGATGCCGGCGCCGGTCTCCACGTATTGCGCCGCGATCTTGACGGTGCGGCGCAGGAGAAAGAGGGCGACGGTGGCGGCGGCCAGCCATACAAGGAGGCCCGTGCTCGCGCCCGCGCCGGGCAGCCGCTCGATCCAGGCGACGCTCCCCGGCAGATCACGAGCGGCCAGCACGTGGTCGACGATGAGCTTGAGAGGCCACGGCGTGAGCAGGCCGACGCCGGCGCCGAGCAGGGCGAGGGCGAGGAGCAGGCCCAGCGCGCCCGCCTGGGGGCGCGCGTAGCGGGCGATCCGCAGCCACCAGCGGCGTGAGCTCAAGCCACCACCTCGCGAGCGGCGGGAGGGAACTGCGCGTGGTACAGCCGCTCGTAGGCTCCGCGCCGGGCGAGCAGCTCCTGATGGCTGCCGATCTCCACCACTCGGCCGTCCTCCAGAACGACGATGCGGTCGGCGTCGCGTACCGTCGACAGCCGGTGCGCGACGAGGAAGGTCGTCCGCCCCTCCATGATCTGCCGCAACGCCTCGAGCAGCTGGGCCTCGGTCTCCGCGTCGAGGGCAGCGGTCGGCTCGTCGAGGAGCAGGATGGGGGCGTTCTTCAGCAGGGCGCGGGCGAACGAGAGCCGCTGGCGCTCGCCCCCGGAGAGGGAGGCGCCACGCTCACCGATCACTGTGTCGTAGTCGTTCGGCAGCCGGCGGATGAAGGCGTCGGCCTGCGCGGCGATCGCCGCCTCGTGGATCTCGGACCGGGAGGCGCCCGGGCGGCCGTAGGCGATGTTCTCGGCGACGGTCATCGGGAGGAGAAGGGTCTCCTGCGACACCAGCGCGGTGCGCGCCCGCACGCTGTCGAGCGTCGCCATGCGCACGTCGCTGCCGTCGATGAGCACGCGCCCCTGCCAGGGATCGAGGAGCCGCGGGATCAAGGACATCAGAGTGCTCTTGCCGGCGCCGCTGGGACCTACCAGGGCGACCACCTCTCCCGGCCGCGCCTCGAGGGTCACTCCGTTGAGCACGGGTCGTCTCGGCTCGTAGCCGAAGCTCACGTCCTCCAGCATCACGTGCCCCGACTTGCCGGATGGTGTGGCCGGGAGGGGCTTCGCGTTCGGGGCCTCGCGCACCTCCTGATCGCACTCGAGGATCTCCATCAGCCGCTCGATCGAGGCCTCCGCCGTCTTCAGCTTCGCGAAGATCGTGAACAGGCCTCCCGCCGAGCCTTGCATCTTGCGGATGTAGGAGAGAAAGACGAGCAGCGTGCCCAGTGGGATCGCGCCGTCCAGCACTCGGAAGCCGCCGACGACGAGGACGAGCGCGGCGCCGGAGGAGAGGATGGCGCCGTTCACCAGGCCGTAGGCGCTGTTGAGAAGCCTGCCCTGCAGCGCGATCTCCACCGCGTCTTCGGCGAGGCTCTCGAGCTGCTCGCGGTTTCGGTCTTCGGTGGAGAAGGCCTGCACCACGGGCATGGCGCTGAACGTCTGCTGCACGAAGCTGGCGATGCGGGAGCTGGACTCCCTTCCCCGCTTCGCCCGCTGCTTGAGCCGCCGGCCGAAGAACCTCGCCGAGAACGCCAGCAAGGGAGCGGCGGCCAGCGACAGGGCCGCCAACAGAGGGTCGAGCGCGAATCCCACCGCCGCCATGGCGCCCAGCGTCGCCAGCCGCTGCAGCGGCGACATCAGGAGGCCGTTGGCGACCGAATAGATGCACCAGGTGTCGCCGGACAGCCGGCTCAGCGAGTCGCCGACGCTGCGCCGGCTGTGAAACAGGGGCGAGAGCCGCTGCAGCTTGGCGAAGACGTCGGACGCCAGGTCGTACACCATGCGCTGGCCGCCATTCGTCCAGGACAGGGTCAGCGCCGCGGTGAGCGCGCTGTTGAGCAGAAAGAGGCCCAGATGCGCGCCCACCGCGACGAACAGAAGGAATGCCGGGGTCGGATCGCCGCTCGCGGCAGCGTGCCCCGAGGCGAGCTGCGGAGGAAGCTCCGCGTCGCCCAGCGCGTAGTCGACCAGGAGCTTCATCGGCCACGGTTGCAGGGCGGCGCTGGCAGCCGAGGCGACGGTTAAGACGGCGATGCCCGCGAACCAGTGCCACTGGCGGGCGATGTAACGCAGGAGTCGTTTGTAGCCGTGCATCTACGAGGGGCGGCTCGACGAGGGAGCCCAAGCGGTGGGCGTCTGGGCTGAAGAGGAGTACACGGTCCAAAGGGCGTATTCTACTCTGGTCGCCGAGCTGCCTTCGCTGCAGCCGCACTGCCAGGAATGGGTTGGCTGGCGCCGATCCAGCTTCCTCGAGCAGCGGCGGAGATCTGTCGTGGATGGCCCCATCGGGGCTCGATCTCGTTGTTGAATCGCCTTTCGTCCGGGGGCGGGGGGCGCGCGTCGGCAGTACGCCGGGGTCTCGAAGACAGCATGCGCGCCATCGTCACCGGCATGATCGCCACCTACCCTGTCGGTGGAGTGGTTTGGGACTACGGACAGTACGCACTCGGACTGGAGAGCCTGGGCTGGGAGGTCTACTACCTCGAGGACACCGGAACGGAGACGTACGACCCCCGGCGCGGCGAGTACGGAGCGGATTGCTCCCATGCCGTTGCCTTCCTGGACGAATCGCTGCGCGCTCTGTCGCCTACGCTCGGTGAGCGTTGGCACTTCCGGTCGATGAACGGCGAGACCTACGGAGTGCCGCGCAGCCGTTTCCAGGAGATCGTGGGAGGGGCCGATCTCTTCCTCAACGTCTCGGGCGGCACGCTTCTCCGCGAGGAATACGCCGCGAGCCCGAGGAAGGTCCTCCTCGACTCCGACCCGGGATGGAACCACTTTGTCAACTACCCGAAGTGGGACGCCAAGCCGGGCTGGCAGGGCACTTTGGGCTACCGGGCCCACGATGTCTTCCTCACCTATGCCGAGAACCTCGGCCAGCCCGACTGCCTGCTACCCGATCTGGGCTTGCGGTGGCACCCCACGCGGCCGCCGGTTCTGCTCGACCACTGGAGCGCGTCGCCGCCGGGAGACACCTGGACCACGGTGATGACGTGGAACAACTTTCGCCGCCCGGTCGAGTACCAGGGCCGAGCTTACGGCACCAAGGAAATGGAGTTTCCGGAGATCGAGGACCTTCCGGCCGCGGTACCACGGCTGGCCCTGGAGGTCGCCACGGGCGGCTCCTCGCCTCCGGTCGAGCGCTGGCGCGAGTTGGGCTGGCGGGTGATCGACTCCCATACCGTATCGGCGAGCGCCGAGGACTATCGCCGCTATGTCCAGAGCTCGAGGGGAGAGCTCAGCGTAGCGAAGAACCTGTACGTCGCGACTCGGTCGGGATGGTTCTCGTGCCGCTCCGTTTGCTATCTCGCGAGCGGCCGGCCGGTCATCCTCCAAGACACCGCGTTCTCCCGGTGGGTGCCCACCGGGCTCGGTGTGCTTCCGTTCTCCTCTCGCTCCGAAGCGGTCGACGCCCTCGAGGCGGTCGAGGCCGACTATGATCGCCATTGTCGCGCGGCCCGCGAGATCGCGGCCGAAGAGTTCGGGGCGGAGAGGGTGCTGCGTCGGCTTCTGGCGCAGGTGGGCTTGGGCTGACGGTTCGGGAACGAGGCAGATGGACATCGGTGAGGTCACGGGCGAGTGGGACTACCGCAGTCTGCCGGCGAACGTGCGCATGGGTCGCGACTGCTGGCTGGAGCGCAAGTTCAGCTTCGACCGCTTTCGTAGCGAACGCCAGCCCGGCCTGGCGTTTGGCGACAGGGTCCGCGCTTACACCTGGACCACGTTCAACGTGGAGCCGACCGGCAGGGTGGACGTCGGCGACGACACGGTGCTTGTGGGTGCCGTCTTCATGTGCCGGGAGCACATCTCGATCGGCAACCGAGTGGTGATCTCCTACAACGTCACCATCGCCGACTCGGACTTCCATCCGCTGGACCCCGAGGACCGCATCCGGGACGCGATCGCCAACAGCCCTCGCGGCGACCGCACTCGCAGACCCCGGATCGAGAGCCGTCCCGTCCGGGTCGAGGACGACGTCTGGATCGGCATCGGGGCAATGGTGCTCAAGGGGGTCACGGTCGGTGCCGGCGCCCGGATCGGTCCGGGGGCGGTCGTGACCGCGGACGTGCCGGCGGGAGCCTCGGTGCTGGGTAACCCTGCCCATCTCGTCGAGCAGCGGGATTGAGCATCCGAGCGGACCTCGGGCACGATTGGTTCGCCCGTCCGTTACCCGCGAACGTCGAGCTCGGGGAAGGCAGCTGGCTATACAGCTCCTATGCGTTCCTCCACTATCAGAGCAGGAGGCCGGTGGGGTTGCGAGTCGGTCACGACACCGGGCTCTACAACGGCACTTTCTTCGAGCTCGGGGTCGACGGCGAGGTGCGTATCGGTAGCTACTGCACTCTGGTCGGGGTGATCGTCGTGACCAACGGCCGCGTCGAAATCGGAGATTACGCGTTTCTCGCCCATGAAGTGGTGATCGCGGACCACGCCATTGCGCAACCCCCTCGAAGCGAGTGGCCGCGAGGGGAAGTCGGGGCGTCCGCGACCTCGATCCACTTGGGCGAGAACGTGTGGGTCGGGGCACGCGCCACCATTCTGGGTGGCACGGTGGTGGGGAACCACGCCGTCATCGGCGCCGGAGCCGTGGTCCAAGGTTCGTATCCGGAACGCTGCGTTTTGGCCGGCAATCCCGCGCAGCTCGTCCGGCGGTTCTGAGAGGTCTAAGTCTCTAAGCCCCACTCGACGCCTCGTCCCGATCTTCATCCACGGCGGCTTGCAGTACCGAGAGGGCGCCACTGCAATCGGCGAACCCGCGAATTCCCAGGAGCGCCGCCACACCGGCGAGAATGCTGGATGCGATCAGATTGTCGAAGAAGGAGAGGAAGAGGCCAAAAGCGGCAAATCCGCCCACCAGGGGCAGCGTCCATCGAGCCAGCGCCGGGACCAGCTTGAACCTCGCCATCTGCCGGCCCTGACCGTGCTCCTCGATCGCCATCCGCAGGCGCGCACCGCCGAGGAGACCGCCGCTCACCTCGAGATCCCAGGAGTCGAAGTCGCCGCCGCGGCGGACCCGTGCTCCGAGCTGCTTCATGCGCCGTTCCAGCCGCTCCAGTCGCTCCTGATCCGAGCGCCACTCCGTGCTCCAGACCGACCGCTGGTAGGTACCGGGAAAAGTCGGGCGATGGTGTCGCGCGCTTCGCTTCAGCGGATGGAGCCCGTAGCCGAGCCTGCCCCAGAGCCGCATCACCGGTTGCAGGAGGTGGAGGACACTGATCACGCCGCGGCTCTTCCATCGCCCGAGGCGCCGCGTTGTCCACGGCAAGTCCGCTCGCGCTCCCCCGATCGCCGCTTGTACCACCAGCACGCCGACGGCGGTGAAGAGAAGCGGGAGGGCCCAGAGCAGCGGCGGCCAGGCGGCGCCGGCCGCCGACACCAGAGCCAGCGCGGCGATCACCAGGTACGACTCGGGAAGAAGCGGCAGGGAGCGGAGGACCCCCATCGGCTCCATGTAGAGGGGCTGGAACAGGTTCGACCCCCAGACGCCGTGGTACACGCGCCAGCGGCGACGGACGGGCAGTCGGTGGCCGTGGCCGTAGACCCTGCCGTGCCAGACCGGATACCCCGCGGAGTTGTACTTCGCCGGCCATTGCAGCTCGAGCATCGCCTCGGCCCGGCCGTAGTTGTACTGCTGCTTGAGATAACCCTTGATGCAGCCGCGAGAGTGATGCCACACCATCGCCGCTGGGCTGTATCCCAGCGTTCCACCGCTCTCCTGCAACCGCCAGCACACGTCGACGTCGTCGCCGGCGATGCGGAACCGCTCGTCGAAGCCGCCGACCGCGAGCAGGGCGTCGCGGCGGAACGCCATGTTACAGCCGGGGATGTGCTCGGCGACGGTGTCGGAGAGGAGCACGTGGTTCGGCCCGCCGGGCGAGTGCGAGACGCACTGCGCCGTCTCGCCGTCGGTCGGAGGGCAGACGTTCGGGCCACCCACGCCGACGTGCTCGGTGGTCATGAAGGTGTGGACGAGGTAGCGCAGCCAGTGCGGGTGGGGGTAGGCGTCGTCGTCGATGTAGGCCACGATCTCGCCGAGCGCATGGCGCAGGCCGAGGTTGCGGGCGTGGCTCAGTCCGCGGTTGGTCGTGGTGAGCACGCGAACGGGGTAGTCGGCCGCGATCTTGAGCGTCCTGTCCCTCGACCCGTCGTTGACCAGGATCACCTCGTAGCGCGGATAATCGAGGCGGGTGAGCGCTTCGAGGGTCTCGTGCAGGGTGCGAGCACCGTTGTAGGTGCAGACGACGACCGAGACCAGCGGCCAGTCGTGCCGCTCGTCCGTCGGCGGCAAGCTCTCGTCGAGCGCCTGCGCCGCGGAGGCCAGAGCCGGCTTGGGCCGCCGCTCCCGGTCGGTGAGGCCGAAGCGCCAGTCCAGGATCTCCTCGCCCGAACGGTGCCATTCGTCGGTCCACGAGAACAGGATCGCTCCCGCGCAGCCGGCGTCGCCCACCGTACGAATCTGCCAGTCGATCACCTCGGCCTGCCGGCGCTCGCCGTGGCGCAGACTGTCGAGGCCGATCTCGGTCATCAGCAGCGGCTTCTCGCCGGCCAGGTTCTGCAGGCGGGCGACGTAGGCGGCAAGAGCTTCCGGCGTCTCCAGGTAGACGTTCCACGCGAAGAAGTCGAGGAAAGGAAGCTCGAGGTACTCGGTGGTCGGGAAATTGACGTAGGTGACCAGCGCGTCGGGATGCTCCGCCTTCGCCGTTTCGTAGAGCCGCCGCACGAACCTCTCGATCCGGCGCCGCCCGTACCAACGCACGATCGACGGCGGGATCTCGTTGCCGACGGCGTAGCCGAGCACCGCGGGGTGGCGGCCGCAACTGGCGACGCCCCCCTGTACCCTCGCCACGATGTCGTCGCGGCGCCGCTTCGAATCGAGGAACGTGACGTGCTGT
>DATLFI010000321.1:0-17198 GCA_035524895.1 Thermoanaerobaculia bacterium
GTGGGTGCAGGCAAGCTGCCCCGGGCAGCTTGCCTGCACCGACGTCGCCGCTGCGCGGCTCTGGTAGGGGGCGGCGTGGGGCCGTCTGCGGTGTTGCGCTCGCGAAGCGTGTGACCCAGCATCGCCACCGCTCGCGCGCCAACACCGAGCCGCCGGTAGAGCCGCTGCAGGCGAAAGCGCTTCCCCGCGCACGCCAGATGCATCCGGCCCCACGGCGCTCCCAACGCAGCCCACGGGGGTTCCACCACGGGCTGCTAGGTCCGTGGAATACGGCGGGTAGTTCGGCCCAGTGTTCCCCTGCGGGACATAGCCGACGCTCCGCTGGCCCGCGGTGGGTGGATTGGTGGATCAACGGCCGGTTCCGAGGTGGCCACGTAGAATCCATCTCGTCGATCCCCAGAGATGGAAAGGAACCTGTGACTCCAAGGTCTCGTGCTCTCGCCCGTTGGTTCGCCGGTGCGCTTCTCGGTGTGCTTGCCCTAGCGCTCAACCGGGTGCAGCTCAACGTCCTCACCGAGGAGACCCCCCTATTCGTGTTCGGCGGCGCCCTGGTGCTGGTGGCATTCGTGCGCTGCGGTATTGGTCCGGGACTGGTCGCCGCCGCGATCTCGCTGGTGGAGCTCGTCGGAGGGGGCGGGGCGGTCGGATGGGTGACCTCCATCTATGCGCTCGAGAGCCTGGTCGCCTACCTGTTGTGGCGGCGCTGGCGCAGTCTGGTGCTGGGGGTGCTGTGCTTCTGGTTGTCGATCGGGTGGATGCTGGATCTGGCGCTCTACCAGCGGTGGATCGGCCTGCAACCGGCCTACGTGATGCTGCTGTTCGTCAAGCAGCTCTTCAACGGCCTGCTCAACGCCGGGCTCGCGGAGGGAATCCTCTACTTGTCCGCGCGTTTCTCGATCTCGCGACCGCGCGCAGATGCCTTCTCGAGTCGCCCGGAGCCGCTGCGGGCGTTCGTGTTCAATCGCCTGGCCTTCGTGCTCCTGTTGCCGGCTCTGGCGGTCGGGCTCCTTCACGCTCGCACCATCTTCGGAGAGCGCCTGGCCCACACGCAGGGCGAGCAGTTGCGCCGAGCCGGCGAAGTCGCCGACGGCTTGCGAGAGGTGGTGGGTGGGTGGCATCGGGAGATCGAGGCCCTGGCTCGGTCCCTGGCGCGCGAGCCGCGCGCTGCGGTAGATACCGCGGCGCACTTTCGGGCCACGATGGAACGCCAGAGCGACCTCCTGGCTTTGGTGCGCCTCGATGCCGAAGGTCGTGTGGTCGAGAGCTTGGTCGCGCCGGCTGCGACGGCACAGCTGTTGTCCATCGCGTCACTCTCGGCCGAGGACTTCGCGCAGGTCCGCGAAAGCGAGCCATCGGCTCAATGGCCCTTTCCCCTCGCGCCGCGAGTTGCGGACGGCGCCGGCGATCCGGTCTTGCGGGTGGTCGCCGCGTGCCAACGGGAAGGTGCCTTCGATGGCGTGATCCTGGCACTCTTCGAGGGCAGGACGATCCAGTCGGTGCTCGACCGCGCGGCGAGCTCCTCCGAGGAGACCATCCTGCTCCTCGACCAGGAGCGCTTGGTGATCGCAGCCTCGGGCAGGTCGGTGCCTGCTGGAACGCCGCTGGCCACCCTGGCCCCGGCGATCGGCGAGCTGCCGGACAGCTCGCCGCGGAGCCTCAGCTTCTACGGGGCTCCGTCGTCGCGCCTCGAGTCGCAGCTCGGTATCGACCGGCACTACTCCGCGTTCCACCCGGTGCGGCCGCTCGGCTACGGTCTGCTCGTGAATCGTCGCGCCTCGCATCTCTATCGCGAGATGGTGGGACCGTCGGCGCAGGTGGTCGGCTTCCTCGTAGGTCTCCTGGCTCTGGTGTATCTCGTGGTGGCGTGGGTAGGACGGCAGATCGGGGATCCACTCCAGGCCGTGCACGCCGCCGCTGGTGACATCGCTGCCGGACACAGCGAAGACGCGGGTCACGCGCTACGCAGGCTGGCGGCCAGCCCGATCGAGGAGCTTCGGGTCACTGCCGTCCATCTCGAGGAGATGCGGGGAGTCCTCGCGCAGAAGGAGTCGCGGCGCGCGGAGCGACTGCGCCTGGCGGCCGACATCGCGCGGCTGGTGACAATAGAGTGGGAGCCGGCCAGCGACCGCATAGTGGCCGGTGGTCACGCGCGGCAGTTCTTTGGCGGTGCCGCGCCGGCAGATCTGGACGAGCTCGTGGCGCGGCTCCACCCCGACGATCGAGATCGGGTTCTTGCGGAGCTGCGCCGCGTCGCGGCCAGTCGAGCTCCTGGCGCGTTCGAGCTCCAAGTCGTACCTGCCTCGGCGGCCGGCGGCGAGAACGAAGCTGCGGTCGAGCGGGGAGCGTCCGCCGAGGGCGCCCCGAGGGGCAGCTGGGACGGTGTCCGCTGGCTCGAGGCTCGAGCCGAGGCATTGTGCGACGAGCACGGCGAGACGACCCGTGTGCTGTGCGTCGCGACCGACGTCACCGAGCAGAGGCGAGCCGAGGCCGCTTTGCGGGAGAGCCAGGAGCGCTATCGGGTCCTCTTCGAGGGCGTACCGATCGGGATCGGTCTGGCCGACGGACAGGGGCGCGTCCTCGCTTTCAACGACGCCATGCTGCGACCGGGAGGCTACTCCCGCAGCGACATCCATCCCGAAACCAAGGTCACCGATTTCTACGCCGACCTCGAGGAGCGTCGCGCCCTGCTCCGCGAGCTCGCCGAATCCGGATTCGTCCGCCAACGCGAGGTGCGATTCTCGCGCAAGGACGGCGGCACCTACGTTGGCCAGGTGAGCCTGCAGCCAGTCGAGATCGACGGCCGGCCCTACGTGCTCGCGATGGTGGAGGACACGACGGCTCGCCGCCTGCTCCAGGACCAGCTCCTTCGTGCCCAGAAGCTCGAGGCGGTGGGGCGATTGGCCGGCGGGCTCGCCCACGACTTCAACAACCTGGTTACCGTCATCCTGGGCTGCACCGAGCTGGCGCTCAAGGGCGTGTCGACGGACGATCCGCGTCGCGCCTTGCTGCACTCGGTCGAAGAGGCGGGTCGCCGCGCGGCCGAGCTGACGCGGCAGCTCTTGGCGTTTTCGCGGCGGCAGGTGGTGCAGCCACGGCTGGTCGAGCTCTCGGAGCTAGTGCGCGGCTTCGAGCGCATGTTGCGGCGGTTTCTCGGGGAGAACGTCGAATTGGTGGTGCGTCCGGGAAGCGAGCTGTGGCACAGCCGAGTCGACCCCGGCCAGCTCGAGCAGGTGCTGATCAACCTTGTCCTCAACGCGCGCGATGCCATGCCCGCTGGCGGCACCGTCACCGTCACCACCGCCAACCTGACCTCCCGCGGCGACGACGCTCGGTATCCACGGATGCCGCCAGGCGACTACGTCTCGCTCGCTGTGAGCGACACCGGCACGGGCATGAGCCAGGAGGTGCTGGAGCAAGTATTCGAGCCGTTCTTCACGACCAAGGAAGCAGGCGAGGGGACCGGTCTCGGGCTCGCGACGTGCTACGGCATCGTGAAGCAGGCGAGCGGCTTCATCTGGGCACGCAGCCGCCAGGGCGCGGGCACCACGATCGAGGTGCTGTTGCCACGGGCCGCGGTCGAGCCGGGGGCCCATCTGCCTGACGGCAGACTGCAACCGTCTGTGGTCGTGCCGCGGGGCCACGAGCGGGTGCTCTTGGTCGAGGACGAGCCCGCCGTGAACCGGCTCGCCGAGCGGATCCTTCGCGATCTGGGCTACACGGTTCAGGCGGCCTGGAGCGGGGAGGAGGCTCTGAGCCTGGTGGAGCGCAACGGCGAGATCGACCTGCTGCTGACCGACATCAGGTTGCCGCAGCAGAGTGGGCGCGAGCTGGCCGAGTCGGTGCGCACGCGACAGCCGCGAGCGAGGGTGCTGTTCATGTCGGGCTATGCCGAAGATCTGCGCGGCACGCTCGCCGGCGACGAGGGCGTTGCCTTCCTCGCCAAGCCGTTCACCGCCTCCGAGCTGGCGCGGAAGGTCCGCGGCGTTCTCGACGCGTGAAAGTGACCCGTCGCTGCCTCGCTAGTCTTCCACCCTCTTCGCTTCGAACGTGCCGTTGGGTTGGTGGAAACGTGCCCCGGTCGCGACGCCGTCGGCGTCGACCAGGAACTCGACCGTGAAGCCCTCGAGCCCTGCGAGCACGAACTCGTTCTCGCGCTTCGGCTCGAGCGTGTGGACGGGCTGTCCAGGCAGGGTCAGACGAAGCTGATCGCCGCTCAGCGTGACAGTGCCGCGCTGGCCGCTGAGCTCGTAGGTGCCCGTGAAACGCTCGAGGTAGGTCTGCTCGAAGAGGCGAGCCTCAGCCTTGCGCGTGAAGACGATCGGTGCGACCGCCGGCTCGAAGGGCGCCAGCAGCTCGGCGACGTGGCCGTCGAGGTCGAGGCGGAACTGGACCTTGGCGTCCTCGAAGGTGGTGTCGCCGCCGTCCTCCACGACGCCGTTCCAGGTGTCGTAGTGCCAGTGCTCCAGCGCAACCGGTATGTCGTTGTATGCGGCCCGGAGGTTCTTCCCTGCCTGCTCTACCTTCACCACGCCGTATCCCGGATGCTCGTACTCGCCGGCGTAGGCGGCGAGCTCGCGCGACGGCGACGTTCCCTCCTGGCGCCGCATGGACTTGTTCTTCGTGGCTTCCGCCTCCGCCTGCGCGGCCTGCGCGAGCTGCTCGCGCGCCTTGGCGACGTGGTCGATCGGCTCGAGATCGAGGATGCGATCGATGGCCGTGCGCGCGACCGCGATCGACAGCGGGTTGAAACCACTGGCGTTGGTGTAGGCGACCACTCCGATGCGGTCGAAGGGGAGCAGCGCGACCCAGGCGATGAACCCATCGATGCCGCCGCCGTGCTGCACGAGGTAGTGCCCGCGATGCGACTGGATAGTCCAACCGAGCCCGTAGCCGAGCGTGAGCACCGTCTGTTCGTCGGGATACTGCGCGATTGCGTTGTGCGGCGTGTGCATCTCGCGGATCGCGGCCGCGGGTAGCAGCCGCTTGCCGTCGACCTCGCCTCCGCCGAGCTGCAGGCGCATCCACTGGGTCATCTCCGACACGCTCGAGTTGATCGAGCCGGCGGGGCCGATGGTGGTGATGTCACGGAACGGGATGAGCCGTGGCACCTTGTCCTCGATGGTGTACGGCAGGGCGTGATCGTCGTCGCGCTGCGAGGCGGCGACCGAGAAGTTCGTGCGCGCCATGCCGAGCGGATCGAGGATGCGCTCGCGCACGAGCGTCTCCCAGCTCTTGCCCGTCACCCGCTCGGCCAGGTAGCCGGCGGTGAGGTACATCAGATTCTGGTACTGGAACTCCTCGCCGAGGTCACGCGTCGGCTCGAGGTGACGGAGCCGGACGAACAGCTCGTCGCGCGTGGCCTTGGAGTTGTACCAGACGAGGTCGTGACGTGGCAGGCCAGAGGTGTGGATGAGGAGGTCGCGCACCTTGAGGCGCCTCGTGGCGTGGTCGTCGTGGAGCCGGAAGTCGGAGAGGTAGGTGAGCACCGGCTCGTCCCACTCGAGCGTTCCCTCCTCGACCAGGGTCGCCAACACGAACGCGGTGAAGGCCTTGGTGGTGGAGCCGATCGCGAAGAGCGTCCGTGGCGTCACTGCTGCCTTCCGCTCGAGATCGCGGAGCCCGTAGGCGCGCTCGAGCACCACCTCGCCGTCGGCCACTACCGCGAGCGCGAGGCCCGGCACGCCGAAGTCGGCCAACGCCTGCTCGATCAGCGGGTCGATTCCTTCGAGCGCCGCCCGCGCCCGCTCCGCCAGCGGAGCACCGGTGGTCATGCGGAACGGGAAGGTGCCGCCGCCCTGGCTGAAGTCGCCTGCGATCTCGCTGCCGTCGAGCTTGCCGGAGAACGTCGGGTTGCCTGGGACGCCCGAGATCGAGAAGCGCACGCTCCCGTTCTCGACGGCTATGCCCTCGAGCGGCAGGTCTACGGCACCCTGGGCCGGGATCGAGATGTCGCCGGTCCAGGCTCCGGACTCCTCGCGCAGGTCGACGGCGAAGGCGAGCTCCTGCCCCGGCAGCTCGACCGCACCTTCCCAGTGGCCGGCTGGCGGGTCTGCCGCGTGGAGCCACGAGGGCGCTGTAGCGAGCAGGACGACAGCGGCGGCTGCCAGCGAACGAGGGTGTGACGGCTTCGACATCGGGTCAGACCTCCAGGAATCCGAGCCTCCAGGAATCGAGCAAGGACGCCCTGAGCCTACGGCAGGGGAGACGGTAAATGAACTTGGCGTGAATCCGCTCTAGCGGATGGCACGTCTCTTGCTTAATCGGTTCCGGGACAGTCGTTCGGACTCGATCCGAGCCTCTCGCGCTCGCTCGAGCCTTGGAGTCGACCCTCCCGAACTACAACCGTGTATGCCAAGAGGAGTGTGCCCCATGCCCCCTGAGCTCTCGTCGTTTCGCGCGTGCATTATCGCCTCGAGTGCCGCGTTCCTGCTGCTCTCGTTCTCTGCGCCAGTGGGTGCCCAAGGTTGGGACTTCGGCGTCCGCACCGGCATCTACACCGACATCGAGGAGCCCTTCCTGGGTGTCGAAGCGCTGCACCAGATCCGCAGAACCCCGTGGATGTTCAACCCCAACGTCGAGTACGTGTTCGTGGAGCACGGCAGCCTTTGGGCTCTGAGCGCGGACGTCCACTACGACTTCGATCTCGATATGGAGAAGGTCGACGTCTGGGCAGGCGGCGGGCCGACTGTGCTGCTGCGTGACTCGGACGCTCGACGAATCGGTCCCGACCGCGACTCCAACGACTTCGGGTTGAACCTGATCGCCGGCGCCGGTGTGAAGAGGGGCAGCGTGCGCCCCTATGGCCAGATCAAGGTGATCCTGTCAGATGACACGGAGGTCGCGCTCCAGGTCGGGTTGCGTTTCAATTGACGCGGGAGGGTTCGCGCCCGCCGACCTGACTCAGCGTAGGGCGAAGGCGACGCCGAGGACCCGCGCCGCTGCGGGAGCCGATCCGGCGTTGCCGCCACGCGACTGTTTTTTCTCCCAGTCCTCGCGCGTCAGCACGCGGAGTGGCGCCGGCAGCCCGGCGCCCAGCGCATCGAGTCGTACCGCAGGGGCGACCTCGGCGAAGTGCGCCGAGGCGCTCGATACGCGAGCGGCGAGCACGACGGCGCGCTCCAGCTGTGAGTCGGTGGGGCGACCGTCGTAGCCGGCGACGCTGCCGAAGAGGTTGCCGAGCTGCTCGCGCAGCTTCTCTTCGCCGGCCATCATGCCTCCCGGCCCGGTGGCGACCAGCGTCGACCGGAATCCTTCCAACTCCTCGTGGAATCGCTGCAGGTCCTCGCGTTGCCGACGGGCCCGCGACCCGGCAGTCGCTGCGGGTGCGGCGCCATCCGTGCCCAGACCGGCCAGCACCTGCTCGCGCAGATCCGAGACGGCATCGACCAGATAGGTGAGGTCCTCCATCGCGCGATAGAGGTCGTTCGCGAGGCGTTGCTGCACCGCCCGATCCTCTGGAGAGTGGGGGCTGCGCGGGTCGGCGACCAGCTCGATCGTGCCCTCGAAGACGTCGTCGCCCTTCCGCACGCGGAAGGTATAGCTGCCCTCCGGAACGCGCGGCCCGAACATGGCCCGCGCCAAGGTGGTGGCCGGGGGCATCTTGGGCGGCGGCAGACGCATCGGCCAGTCGACGCGATTGAGACCGCGGCGAGTGCCCGCCGGCAGTGTCGCGACCTTCGCGCCGCCGGCGTCGTAGATCTCTACGCTCATGTCCCCGAACACGTGCCGCTTCTGCTGGAAATAGAAGAGGCTGGCCACCTCCCCGAGCGTGCGGCCTACCCACTGGTCCGCGCCGGGGAAGCTCTGTACCTGTGCGCTGGCGAGCTGTATCGCCGGGCGCGACGGCAGGATCGCCAGCGGTCGCTCGAGCAGCTCTGGACGCAGCGCGCGCAGCGGGGTGAGGTCGTCGAGGATGTAGACCCCCCTGCCGTGCGTTCCGATCACCAGATCGTGCTCCCGCGTCTGGATCGCCAGATCGCGCACGGCGACGGGCGGGAAGTTGCCGTGGAAGCGCGCCCAGGTCGCGCCGGCATCGATCGACACGAAGAGCCCGAGCTCGGTGCCGACGAACAGGAGATCCGGATTCACGGGATCCTGGCGCACCACGTGGGCGTAGCCCGCCAGCGCCCGGTCGGCCACGATCGGCCCTTCCGTGGGAGCGGGCGCCACGGGTGCCGGCTCCGCGACGGTGGCCGGCACCAGCGAGCGCCAGGTCACTCCGAAGTCGTCGGTGCGATAGAGGTGGGGCGCCATGTCCCCGAGGGCATGCCGGTCGAAGGTCACGAACGCCGTGCCGGCCTCGTGAGGGCTGGGCTCGACGTGCGACACCCAGCTCCAGGGCGGCAGCCCGGCGATGTTCGCCACCACGTTGGTCCAGGTCGCGCCGCCATCGCGCGTGAGCTGCACCTGCCCGTCGTCGGTGCCGGCCCAGATCACCTGCGGATCGAGCGGCGACTCTCCGACGGTATAGATCGTCGTGTGATTCTCCGCCGTGGTGTTGTCGACGGTGAGCCCGCCCGACATCGCCTGGAGCTGCTTTTCGGGATCGTTGGTGGTCAGGTCCGGCGAGATCCTCTGCCACGACGCGCCGCCGGTATCCGAGCGAAAGAGGAACTGGCAGCCGGCATACAGCGCCCCGCTCGACGGCGACACGTGCAGCGGGGTATTCCAGTTGCAGCGATAGTCGGGATCGTCCGCGCCAGGGTAGGGCTTGATCTCCTGGATCTCGCCGGTGCCGCGGTGGAAGCGCAGCACCCGACCGCCCTGGTACTCGACGAAGACGCTGTCGGCATCCTTGGGGTCGGGGTAGACGTGGAAGCCGTCGCCGTAGCCGATGTTGCGCCAGGCGGCGCTGGTGATGCCGCCCGGCGCGCGCGAGGGACCCATCCACGAGCCGTTGTCCTGGAGCCCGCCGTAGACCTGATACGGGAAATCGCTGTCGGCGGAGACCTGGTAGTACTGCGAGATCGGCAGCGCCTGCGCATGGCGGAAGGTGCGCCCGCGGTCGTACGAGTGGTAGAGGCCGCCGTCGGTGCCCACCAGCATTTCCTGCGGATCTTCGGGGTCGATCCACATCGCGTGCAGGTCGACGTGCATCGCGCCGCCCTGCGTGAAGCTGCGTCCGCCGTCGGCGGAGATGGCGAGGTAGAGCCCTGGCTTGTAGACCCGCTCGTGGTCGACCGGATCCACTACCAGGTAGGCGAAGTAGAAGGGGCGCAAGCTGATCTCGAACCCGCTCGCCACCTCCTCGAAGTGGCCTCCCAGGTCGTCGGAGCGGTAGAGCGCGGTCTTGGCGGCCTCCACGACCGCGTACACCGTGCTCGGCCGGCTTGCCGCCACCGCTACCGCGATACGCCCCTTGTCTCCCTCGGGCAAAACGGAGCCGAGCTCCTCCCAGGTCACGCCGCCGTCGCGCGAGCGGAAGAGACCGCTCCCCGGTCCGCCAGACTCGAACGTCCAGGGAGCTCGACGGAACTGCCACATGCCGGCGTAGAGGATGCGGGGGTCCTGCGGATCGATGGCGAGATCCGAACAGCCCGTGTGCTCGTCGACATAGAGAGCTTTGCGCCAGGTCTTGCCGCCGTCGTTGGTGGCGAAGACACCCCGCTCCTCGTTCGAGCTCCAGAGCTGGCCGGTGGCGCACACGAACACCTTCGCCGAGTCGTTGGGGTCGATGACGATGCGGGCGATGCGCTCGCTCGCGGTGAGACCGAGGTGCTGCCAGGTCTCGCCGCCGTCGGTGGTGCGGTAGACGCCGTCCCCGATCGACACCGAGTTGCGCACCCAGCTCTCGCCGGTGCCGACCCAGACCGTGTCGTGGTCACGGCGGTCGATAGCGACGGCACCTATCGATTGGATGTAGTCGTCGAACACTGGCTCGAAGGTGATCGCCCCGTCGGTGCTCTTCCAGACGCCACCGCCGGCGGCGCCGACCCAGACCTCGAGCGTGTCGCCGCGCACGGCATCGAGCGCGGCGATCCGCCCGCCCATCACGGCCGGTCCGATCGGTCGCGCCGCGAGGCCCGCGAGCACGTCGGGGTCGGTGGCGGCGGAGAGCGCGCCGGGGAGCACGATCGGCGCGAGTGCCAGGAACAACAGTAGCCGCGACACTACCGCGCGCCCGGAGGCGCTGCGGCCGGCTTGCTGAACAGCGCCTCGTCGATCGTGGGGTTGATCTCGATCGTGTCGACCGTCATGACCTGCTCGCCCATGGCGTTGGTGGCCACCATCGAGTAGGGCAGCATCAGACCGGCGACCTGCTTGTAGTTGCTGAGCTTGGAGGTGGTCTCCATCTCGGTGCCCTGGAAGCTCGTCTTGGCGGTGGTCTGCAGCGTCACGAAGTGCTCGGCGTCGAGGAGGTAGTCCATTTTGTTGCCGCTCTTGAGCTTCACACGCAGGTGGTAGACGGGCGTGCCCTCGAGGTCCTCCTGCCCCACGAGCTCCACCTGATGGCCCTTGTCCTGGTAGTCGATGAGCGCGCCCTCGATGTCGGCGTCGGAGAGCATCTGGTCGAGCGCTTCCTTGGGCAGCGGCTGGGGGTCGCTCGATCCCATGAACGGCATCACCATCCAGCCGTCCGTGCCATCGAACACCTGCATTCCCTTCATGCCCTGGATCTCGAACTCGATGCGCAGCTTGTTGGGGCGCACGTTGTGTACCGTGAACGGCGCCACCATGCCTGCCATCGACATCTTCCCGGTCTGCTTGATCGCCTGGACCTTCTTCCAGGCGTCCTTTCCTCCGATCGCTTCGTAGTGCTTGGCCAGGACCTGGTCCAGCGTGAGGCCGGTCTGACGGGCGGAAGCGGGAAGGGTCGCGAGAAGCGCGAAGCCGAGCGTCAGTGTGACGAGCAGAGTTCGTCGATGCATGGGGCTCTCCAGTCCGTCCCGGTCCCAGAGCGGTGACCGGGGAGGAAGGTCCTTATGTGTGTGGGGTGCGCGCTGCGCTTGGGCCAGCCAGCAGCCGGCAGCTCGCGGATGCTACGAAGGGCGTAGGAAGAAGGCTACACGTTGCCGCTCGTTGCGGCGTGGGCGTCCAGGG
Organism: Thermoanaerobaculia bacterium; assembly: GCA_035524895.1. GTDB lineage: Bacteria > Acidobacteriota > Thermoanaerobaculia > Multivoradales > Multivoraceae > DATLFI01. The sequence goes on from DATLFI010000321.1 coordinate 11,041, forward strand.
GCCAAGCCTACACTGGTCACAGTGCGATCCAGCTTACGCCTGCGGGGCTCACGACGCGACGACGCTGCCGTCGAACAGCTCCACCGCGCGCCCGGCGACGCCACGCCAGCGCGGGTCGTGGCTCACCAGCAGGATCGTCGCCCCGCCGCGGTGAAGCTCCTGGAGCATCTCGATCACGGCTTCGGCCTGCCGCGAGCTCAGGTTACCGGTGGGCTCGTCGGCGAGCAGTAGGCGTGGCGCACCGACCACGGCTCGCGCTACCCCGACCCGTTGCTGGTGTCCTCCCGACAGCGCGCTCGGATACCGGCCGGCGATCTCCGCGAGCTCGAAGCGCGCCAGCGTCGCATCCACGCGCTCGCGACGGTCGGTAGCCGACATCCCCTGGTAGGTGAGGGGTAGCTCGACGTTCTCGCGCACGGTGAGGTCACCGATCAGATTGAAGCTCTGGAAGATGAAGCCGACCTCGCGGTTGCGCAGGGCCGCGCGACTCTTCGCGCCGAGGCCGGCGACGTCGAAGCCGTTGAGATGGTAGGTGCCGGCGGAAGGAGTGTCGAGCAGACCGACGATCGAGAGCAAGGTCGACTTGCCCGAACCCGACGGCCCGTTGACCGCCACGAACTCGCCGCGTTCGACGGCGAGGTCGACACTCGAGAGTGCCCGCGTCTCCACTCGATCGACGACGAAGGTCTTGGTCACTCCTTCGAGGCGGACCAGCGGTCCGGTCGACACCGCGCCCGGCACGAGCTCCGTGGTCACGTGCTCGGCGCTGCGGCCGCCAAAGAGCTTGCGGATTCCTTGCAGCACGGGTCCTTCTCTGCGGGAGAGCTTCCGAAGAGAGCTCGGCCGGGGCTGACCCGCCGCCGGAGCCGGACCTCTTCTGTGGAATGACCCCGCAGCGCGCCGAAAGTTTCGCCTCGGGCTGAGCCCTTGGCCCGGGCGAGGGTGACGGGGCCGCGCTGGCGGTCGCGTAGAGTGGGTCCCCTCGCACCCCCTTCCCAAACCCACGAGGTCGACCATGGCGCGCTCATCGCTCCTCGCGAGCACCCTCCCGATCGTCGCGCTCTTGCTCGCCTGCGGAGCGGAGAAGTCCGCGCTGCCGCCCGGGGCCGCGCAAGAAGCCGTGTACGCGGAGCCGCGCTCGCGCTCCAGCGCCTTGGCGCCGGAGATGGCGGGAGCCGTCGGAGAGAAGATCTCGGTGGTCGACGACAGCGCCACGGCTGCGGCGCCCATCGAGCGCAAGCTGATCCGCACCGGCAGTGCCGGGCTCGAGGTCAGGGCCGTGCCCGAGGCGGTGGCCCAGGTCAAGTCGTGGGTCGAAGAGGCCGGCGGCTACGTCGGCGACGAGTCGGAATCCGAGGACGGTTACGGCGTCAAGACCGCCTACATCACCTGCCGGATACCTGCCGAGCAGCTCGACGCGCTGGTCGAGAGGCTGAAGGGGCTCGGCAAAGTCGAGCGTGTGCAGCTCTCGGCGCAGGACATCACGGAGCAGTACTTCGATCTGGAGATCCGCCTCGCGAACCAACGACGTCTCGAGACGCGGCTGCTGGAGCTGCTCGAACGGCGCACCAACGAGCTCTCGGACCTGCTCGAGATCGAGCGAGAGGCGGCGCGGGTGCGCGGGGAGATCGAGCAGCTCGAGGGGCGCAAGCGCTTCTGGGACAACCAGGTGTCGCTGTCGACGCTGCAGGTGGAGCTGCACGAGCCTCGGCCGGCGATCGCCGGCTCCGAGGGTGGTGCCTGGCGCACGCTGCTCGATTCGTTCCGCCGCTTCGCCGACAACTTCGTGCTCTCGATCGCCGGCATCATCGCGGTCGCGGGAGGACTCATCCCGGTGGCTGTGACGCTCGGGTTGGTGATTTGGATTGCGGTCGGTTTGCTCCGACGGCGTCGCCGGGCGCGGCGCCCGGAGGAACCTCCCGCTCAGGGCTGAGGCCGGACCTCGGCTACGTGTTGTCGGTTTCGTCGCCGGCGTCGATCGGTCGGTGGACCAATCCGCCCGAAGGCCGCACGCCGACCACGCGCAGCAGCAACTCCCGCCGACCGACGCCTTCCTCCGCGCGCGGCAGCCAGGAAGGCGCGAGCATCGCCACCGAGAGCCGTACAGCGGCGCTCGCGGCGAACAACAACAAGAAGTGCCGCCCCACCAGGCCGAAGAGCGCCGCGCCGGCTAGGCTGCCGAGGAGCTGCGCGGCGCCGTTGCACACGTTCTGCGCTGCGAACACCTGCGGCCGCGTGCGCCGGTAGCTCGACGAGAGCATGACGCTGAAATACGACAGCTCGTAACCCGCCCACGACATTCCGCTGTAGGCCTGCGCCGCGACGGCGATCAGGAACGGCGCCGGCAGCACCCCGTGGAGCAGCCAAGGCACCGGCACCAGCGCCACCATCGTGGCGCACAGCGCGTAGGTCGCGCGGGGTCCCTGGGTGTCGATCGCGCGCCCCCAGCGCGGCAGGAAGAAGGACTTCGCCGCCATCACCGTCACCGTCGCGATGGTGAACTGCAGGTAGGTCAGCCGCATGTCGGTGAGCATGAAGGGCGTGAAGTACGGCGACGCGATGTAGGCGGTGAACTGGATCAGCGCGCCGAGCGCGAGAAGACGTGCCGCGCCCCGTCCGCGCTCGGTGCCCAGGAAGGCCAGGGTGCGGGCGGCGCCCGAGATGCCACGGAAGGTCTGCTCGGGGGAGCGCAAGAGCAGGGTCACCGACGCGAGTCGCGCGACCGCGGCGGCGGCGAAGATGGTGCGGAATCCCAGGCCGCCGGCCGCGCTGGCCGCGCTCTCTGCGGCGTGCGGCTCGAGCACCTGCAGCAGAGCTCCGGCCACCAGCGCGGCCAGCAGGGTGGCGAGCTGGACGTGGAGGTTGCGGCGCGCGAAGTAGCGCCCGCGCTCGGCGGCGGGCACCAGGTCGCCATACCAGGAGCTCCACATCGTCGCCGAGCCCATCCCGAACATCTGGTACACGCAGGCGTGGGCTATCAGGAGGCGCGGACCGAGCTGGCCGAGGCCGTCGAGCACCACCAGCGACAGCAGCACCGCCGATTGCGCGCCCGCGCTCAGCGCGACCAACGGCCGGCGTCGGCGCGCGCGCCGCAGCAGCGCGAGCGCCGCGGTGGACCCGGCCGCGCCAAGGCACAGCGGCAGGCCCACGACCAGGCCGAGCTCGACCGGCGAAGCGCCGAGCCGCACCGCGTTGGCCGGGAAGTAGGTCTCCCCCAGGCCGACCATGAGCGCCCAGCAGGCCCCCTCGAAGAGGGAGAGGCGCATGGCCCGGTGGGCTTCGGCGGCCGGAAGCGTCATCGCCGCTATCAGACCTATTGGCTAGCAGCCCGTGGTGAGACCCCCGTGGGCTGCGTTGGGAGCGCCGAGGGGCCGGATGGGTCTGGGGTGCGCGGGGAAGGTCTTTCGCCTGCAGGGGCTCTACCGGCGGCTCCGCGTTGGCGCGCGAGCGGTGGCGATGCTGGGACATCGTTGAGCGAGCGCAACACCGCAGACGGCCCCACGCCGCCCCCTACCAGAGCCGCGCAGCGGCGACGTCGGTGCAGACAGCCTGCCCTGGGCAGCGGTCTGCACCCACCCCTTGGGGCGCGGGGGTTTGCGACCGCTGACTGCGTTGGGCCTCCTGCACGATGACCCAGCATCGCGTTCGTCGGCCGCGCCTTGCCAGCGGTCGCAGATCCCCGCGCGCAGCTCCACGCGGGTTTCACCACGGGCTGCCAGGGCTCAATCCTCTGCCTCGCGCGGCAACCTCACGCCGCGCTCGTCGCGGATGAGGTCGTCGCGATGCTCGCCCACCACCGCGGGCTCGCGCGGCAGCGGCTCCGAGGAGTGCCCGGCCGCTTGCGGCTGCTGCGCCGGTGCATGCTCGGGGCGGAAGTAGATGATCTGCTTCCAGCAGCGCGAGATCTTGTCGCCGAAGATCAGCACCAGGTCGTCCGTCCGCGCGGAGCGCAACGCGCGGTCGACCGCCTCGCGCTCGTCCGGCACGACTTCGATGGCAGCGTCGGCGACGCCGGCGTCGAGCAGGGCCTGCCGTTGCATCTGCGGCACCTCGTCGGGGCCGCGCCCGCGCTGGTGGTCGTCGCGCTTGAGCAGGTAGCGGTCGAAGTGTCCTGCGCAGACCGCCGCGCACTCGCGGATGTCCTCGTCGCGGCGGTCGCCGGGAGCCGAGAGCACCAGGATGCGCTGCCCCTTGGGCTCCAGCCTTTCGCTGAGGCGGACCATCGCGGCGATCGCGCTGGGGTTGTGGCCGTAGTCGAGGATCACCTTGAACGGGTGCTCGTCGAACACGTTCATCCGGCCGGGCGCCTGGAAGTACGTGGTGTCGAAGGTGCGCAGCGCGTGGCGGATGTCGTCGTACGAGGCGCCCATGTTGCTCGCGATCGCGGCAGCGAACATCGCGTTCTGCACGTTGTGCAGCGCCCGGCCTTCGAGCGTCGCCGGAATCAGGTGGGTCCACAGCAGCGGCACCTGCGCCGGCCCCTCGTACATGACCACCTTCTGGCCGTTGAGGCCCTCTTCGAGCACCACCGCGCGCCCGCCGGCCCGAATGTGCTCGCGCACCAGGGAGTGCCGCGGGTTCATCGTGACGTAGCAGATACGCGACGCGTCGGTGTGGTCGGCCATGCGCAGGCACAGCTCGTCGTCGGCGTTGAGCACCGCGGCGTCGGTGGCGACCTCGATCACGATGCGCTTGATCTCGGCCAGCTCCTCGAGCGTGTCGATGCCCTTGAGGCCGAGGTGGTCGGCCTGCACGTTGAGCACGCAGCCGACGTTGCACCGGCGGTAGCCGAGCCCGCTGCGCAGCAGCCCGCCGCGTGCCGTCTCGAGCACCGCCACCTCGACCACGGGATCGCGCAACACCATGCGGGCGGCCGTGGGTCCGGTCATGTCGCCCGACACGGTGAGGTGGCCGTCGACATACACGCCATCGGTCGACGACAGGCCCACGCGCTTGCCCGCGAGCTTCCAGACGTGCGCGACCATGCGCGCCACGGTGGTCTTGCCATTGGTGCCGGTGACCGCGCAGATCGGGATGCGCGATGGCGTGCCCGGAGGAAACAGCATGTCCATCACCGGTCCGGCGGCGTCACGGGGCGTGCCCTCGGAGGGCGCGGTGTGCATGCGGAACCCGGGCGCTGCGTTGACCTCGCAGATCGCGCCGTTGGTCTCGGTGTAGGACTTGGTGATGTCGGTGGTGAGGAAGTCGATGCCGCAGACGTCGAGGCCGATCGCGCGCGCGGCGCGCACGGCCATCTCGCGGTTGTCGGGGTGGATCACCTCGGTGACGTCGACCGAGGTGCCGCCCGTCGATAGGTTGCCGGTCGATCGCAGGTAGAACGCCTCGCCAGCGGGCAGCACGGTGCGCTCGTCGACGCCACGCTGGGACATCAAACGCCTTGCCTGATGATCGAGCTCGAGCCGGGTCAGCACCTTCTCGTGGCCGACGCCGCGCTGCGGATCGGAGTTGACCCGTTCCACCAGCTCGGCGACGGTGCTCTTGCCATCGCCCACGATGTGTCCAGGCACGCGCTTGGCGGCAGCGACCAGCTCGCCGTCCACCACCAGCAGCCTGTGATCGAGGCCGGTTATGAAGCTCTCGACCAGCACCGAGCGCGCGTGGGTGCGCGCCACGTCGAACGCCACGCGCACGCCGTCGTCGTCGGCGAGCCCGATCGAGACCCCCCGGCCGTGGTTCGCGTCGAGCGGTTTGACCACTACCGGGTAGCCGATGCGGCGCGCCGCCCGCTGCGCGTCGTCGACACTGGTGACGAGCTCCTGACGCGGTACCGGCAGGCCCAGGTCGCCGAGGATCCGGTTGGTCTCTTCCTTGTCGGAGGCGAGCTCGACCGCGATGTGACGGGTCTCGCTGGTGATCGTCGCCTGGATGCGCTTCTGCCGGCAGCCATGCCCGAGCTGGATCAGGCTGTAGCGATTGAGGCGCATCCACGGCACGTCGCGCGCCTCGGCGGCGCGCACCAGTGAGGCCGTGCTCGGACCGAGCGCGCGCCGCTGTGCGTAGCGGATGAACGACGTGCGCTCGATCTCCCAGTCCCAGCCCTCACGGCGGACACCTGGTGTGCGCAGCTCCGCCGGCAGCAGCGAGTCGAGCAGCTCCAGCCCCGTGCGCAGCGCCTCCAGCCCGACCTCTTCCTGCTC
>DATLFI010000322.1:0-2201 GCA_035524895.1 Thermoanaerobaculia bacterium
GTTTGGAGAAGCCTCCACCTCGGCGACGGTGTCGGGGCTGGCACGCAGCAGCTCGTGACGACGCGCCTCTCTCTCGATTCGCTTGCGGACAGCGGCGCTCAGGCTCTCGTTGAGGGACTCGAGACGCACCCTCAGAGCGTCCGTGCCGCCCTCGAGAGGAAGCAGGTTGACGCTCTTCGAAAGCTCCTTTATCTGCCGATCCTTCTCCTGAATCGCCGCCTTGAGCTGCTCGATCTCTCGGCCCAGGAACTCGGCGGCGCTGCTGGTCGAGGACTGACGGCTCTCGATCGTCCAGTCGATGTAGGCATCCGCGAATGCGTTCGCCACCTTGGCGGCCATCTCGGGGTCGGGAGAGTGGAACTGAATCTGCACCAGTTGCGTCTGGGGAATCGGGTTCACGCGCAGTCCACCCAGGAGGTTGGTCGCAAGACCCGCCAAGGCAGCCTCGTCGGACGCCGCGCCGGATCTCCCCTCCGCCTCGAGCGAAGCTCGGGAAGCGGCGCGGTTGAAGGCAGTGGTTTCGTCGAGCCGCAGGTGCCGTACCACTTTCTCGGCGAGCCCTCGACTCCGGAGCAGCGCGAACTGAGTGGGGTAGTACTCCGCGTCGATGTAGCCCTCGAGCCCACCGGCCTCGTTCCCGATTCGCGAGGCGAGGCTGCGACGTTGGATCTGGATGATGGTCTCGGCTTGATACAGGCGCGGCGTCATGGCGTACTTCAAGTAGCCCGCCAAGCCGCCGAGAAGCGCGAGTAGGACGACGAGAATCCAATGCCGGCGAACGATCGCAGCGTAGGCATGCAGGTCCAGTCCCGCCCTATCGCCACGCTCGTGGGGCGCGAACCAGTCGACGGAGGAAGGTTCACTCTTCACAGGAACGACCGCCTGATCAAGATGAGATCCCGGTGCTCGAGCTCGATGTCGGGATCCTTCCCGTTGAGAATGCGCTTGTAGCTGGCAGTGATCTCGTCGAGGGTTCCATCCGGGCCTTCCCGCTTGATGACGACCTTGTTCGACGCTCGCTCGCCCAGGCCCCCGGCCCGCGCAATGGCTGTGAGCAGCGTCACGCGTTCGCCGCTCTTGAAGTCGATCGCGCCGCGGCTGCCCAGCTCACCCAGGAGATAGATCGTCTTGGGCGTCTCTTGCGGGACATTGATGACGTCGTTGGGGAAGATGGGGATGTTCCAGATCTGGTGGCCGCCCGAGAGCAGGTGGTCCAGCCGAATCGTCAGCTCGTCGGTCAGGCCGTTGTCGGCGCGGCGCAGCACGGTGATGGAGCCCCCCTGCCCTCCCGAAGGACCTCCCGCCTCGGTCAGCACGTCGAGGAGGCTCAGCGGGCCCATCAGATCGAGGTCTCCCGGCCTCTGCACGGCCCCCACCACTCGAATGGGCTTCGACCGGGCATCGGTGACCTCGACCGTCACGGAAGCCCGCTGCAAGAGATCGGCCTCGAGCGCCTCCGCGAGACCGGCGGCGAGCTCGAGCTCGGTCTTGCCGGCGGCCTGCACGCCGCCGAGAAGGGGAAACTGGATCGTCCCGTCCTCACCGACGCGTCGCACTACGTCGAGATTCGGCGCTTCGAAGACGCGGATCGACACCTCGTCGCGAGGGCCGATCCGGTATGCACCGGCACGCCGCGATCCGGCGCTCTCGACCTGACCGTCGGCCGGGACCGAGAGAGCGAGCGTCAGCAGAGCGGAGGCGAGTACCTTCATTCCACGACCGAGGTTCCTCGGCGCTCGGCGATCAGCGCACCGTGACACGGCCACCTAGCGCGGAGATTTCCACAGCGAACAGCAGGCGGTCGTCGTCGCGGTCGAACCTCTCGACGTCGGAGTCGTACTCTTCCAGGGCGTAACCAAGAGACAGGCCGACACGATCGGCGATCCTCCACGTGAGCCACGCACCCCACTCGCTAACGTCGTCTATCCGATGGACGATGTCGGAGGAAGGGGGGATGTACTGATCTTCACCCATCCCTGCGAAGAACCGGAGCCAGAGTCCGCCAGGTAGGCCGAATCCCAGGCCTCCTCGAAGCCGGTCACTCTCGAAGTGAGAGCTCTCCGGATCGAACGCGAAGAAGAGGTCCCGGCTGGCCCGCAGATCGACGCTGGTGCGCCAGCCGAGCTGCCGCTGGACGGCGACGTCTCCCGTGAGCTCGTCGTACCCGCCGAAGATGGACCCAGGCTCCGGCTCGAGGTCCC
>DATLFI010000323.1:0-4907 GCA_035524895.1 Thermoanaerobaculia bacterium
AGACCCCGACTGCGTTGGTCCTCCTCCACGATGTCCCCGCATCGCGTTCGTCGGCCACGCCTTGCCAGCGGCCGCAGATCCCCGCGCGCAGCCTCACGCGGGTTTCACCACGGGCTGCTAGCGGCGCAGCGAGCACGGATCCGGGGTGGTAGCTTCCCGGCGACTGGTCGTTGCGGGGTGAGATGCAGAGGGACTCGGAGCTCGCACGGCGCCTACAGCGCTTCCTGGAGGACGACGTGGTCGAGGGCGCTGCTTTCACCGCGGCCGTCGTCGCGGTGAGCCGCACGGGCCTGCGCATGGCCACGGCGGTCGCCGGCTGGCGCGATCCCGAGCAGCGCCTTTCTGCGCAACAGTCCGACCTCTTCGACCTCGCCTCGCTCACCAAGCCTTGGGTCGCCACGCTCGGCGTGGCCCTGGACGGGGATGGAGTGCTGCCGCTCGAGACCCCCCTGGGAGAGATCTGGTCGCAGGCTCCAAGCCACCTCGCGGCGAGGACCTGCGAAGACCTGCTGCGACATCGATCCGGCCTGCGACCCTGGGCGCCCATCTACGAGCTGTGTCGGGACGATCGGGACGTGCTCGAAGTGCTCGGTCACCCGGACCTCGCAGGAGCGCCGCACGGCACCTACAGCGACCTCGGCTACCTGCTGTGGCGGCTACTGGCCGAGCGGGCGCTCGGCCGTTCCGTCGCCGAGCTGCTGCCCACTCGGCTCGGCCCCCTCGCAGGGGGGCTCCGCGTGGCGCCCGTTGGAGGACCCGGTGTGGTGTCTTGCGCTATGGGCACTGCGCGGGAGGTAGAGCTGGCGCGCGAGCTCGAGCTGGAGGTCCCCGACCTCGGGCCGCCGACACCTGGCGAAGCCCAGGACGGCAACGCGAGATTTCTCGGTGGCCTGGCCGGACACGCTGGCCTGTTCGCACCGATCGGCACTGTCCTCGCCCTGGGTCAGGCCTGGCTCGAGCCGACTTCGTCGCCATCGCCTTCCGAGTGCGCGCGAGCGCTCGGCGGCCAGGGCGACTTTGCGCTCGGCTGGTGGCGGCGGCAGCCTGGAGGCGCCGGCAAGGCTGTATTCTCGCCTGCCGCCTTCGGTCATACGGGTTTCGTGGGCGGCAGTCTCTGGGTCGATCCCGAGCGCTCGCTGGTGGTGGCCATGCTGGGGCATCGGCGCGATCCGTTCCTCGACCTCGCGCCGCTGCGGGCCAAACTGCACCGCCTGGTCATCGAGGATCAGCCGTAGCGCGACTTGAGGCCCAGACAGCGGTAGACGAGCTTGGCCGTCAAGAAGTCGGGAGCCGGGGATCCGGCCACGGGCGCCAGCTCGACGACGTCCATTCCCACCACCGTCTTCGACCGGAACACCGACTGGAGCAGCGCCAAGGTGCCGTACCAGTCGTCGCCACCGGGCTCGGGCGTGCCGGTCGAGGGCAGGATCGACGGGTCGAGGTAGTCGAGGTCGAACGTGATGTACACGCGCTCGGGCAGGTGCGCCAGCGCGGCCTCGAGCGCCGCGCGGCCTCGATCCGGTGTGGGCAGCGTCTGGTGCGCCCAGAGGATCGCGAGGTTGCTGTTCCGCGCGAGCTCCGCCTCCTCGACCGAGATGGACCGGATCCCGAACTGCACCGTGGGCAGTCCGAGGTCGAGCACGCGAGCCATGGCACAGGCATGGCTGTGCGGCGTGCCCTCGTACTCCGGCCGGAGGTCGGCGTGGGCGTCGAACTGCACCACGCCCAGCTCGCCGAAGCGTTGCTGGGCCGCCGCCACGAGCGGCGGTGTGATCGAGTGCTCTCCGCCTAGCGCGACCACGAAGGCCTCGCCGGAGAATGCCGCCTCGGCGGCGTGCTGGATGCCCGCCAGCGCCTGCTCGAGGTCGGCCGCGTCGCTGTGTACCGGCGGCAGGGTCTCGATGCCGGCCAGGTACGGCTCGGCCTCGAGGGTCTCGTCGTAGAGCTCGACGTACCGCGAGGCCTCCAGGATCGCTCGAGGTCCGTCGGCGGTGCCGGTGCCATAGGAGGTCGTGCGTTCGAAGGGCACCGGGAGGATGCGGAAGGCGGGGTTCGCGGCGCGACACGGAACCCCGAGAAACTCGGGTGTCGCGGACGGTTGGGTGTGGGGATCGTGCAACGTGGACCTCCGCTGGGTCGATGCCATCCGCCGCAGATCGAATCGGTCTCGATGTGCGCGCTTTCGACGGCGCTTTGCGTCTTCACAGAGCGATGGCCATTCTCAGCGATCTTTCGCGCGCCGTCACCCTGCGCGAGCTGCGACCCGAGGAACGACCGCGCGAGCGGTTGCTCGAGCTCGGTGCCGCCGCCTTGTCCGACGCGGAGCTCCTGGCGATCCTGCTCCGCACTGGCCATCGCGGGGCGTCGGCGGTGGACCTGGCGCGGGCGGTGCTGTCGGAGTGCGGCGGGCTGTCTGGGCTGCCGACCCTCGAGCCGGCGAGATTCCGGCGGCGCGGTCTTGGCCCCACCAAGTCGGCAGCGCTGATCGCCTCGGTGGAGCTGGCGGCACGCCTGGCGCGGGCCGAGGTGCCGGAGCGCCTGCCCCTGCATCGGCCCGCGGCAGCCGTGCGCTACCTGATCCTTCGATACGGTCGCCGGGACCAAGAGGTCATGGGGGCACTCTTCCTCGACGGACGCCATCGTCTCCTGCTGGACAAGGAGCTCTACCGCGGCACCATCAACAGGGCGTCGGTCGAGCCGCGTGCCATCCTCAAGGAGGCCCTGCTCCTGGCGGCCTCCGGTGTGTTGCTGTTCCACACTCACCCCAGCGGAGACCCGGCGCCGAGTGCCGAGGACCTGGCCTTCACGCGGCGCCTCGCGCAGGCTGGCGAGATCCTCGGAATCCAGCTCGTGGACCATCTGATCCTCGGCACGGCCGACCGCTGGGTGTCCTTGCGAGAGCGCGGAGCGTGGTAGCTTCGCGCCGTGTCGGCCGACCGCCTGCTGTACCACCTCGAATGCCCCAGCGGTCTCGCGGGCGACATGTTCCTGGGAGCTTGCCTCGACCTCGGGATGCCGCTCTCGCTGCTCCAGGAGGCGGTGGCATCCCTGGATCTGCCCGGCGTGGAGGTGGAGAGCCGTCCAGCCAGGCGGGGCGGCGTGTCGGGCACGCGCTTCCGCGTGCTGCTCGACGGGGTACCGGTCGAGGGTCGCGATCCCGACGAGGACGCGCCCCCTGCGGATCCGTCGCAGGAGACGTCGCTCGGGGCCTCGCACGGCCACCGCGACGGGCCCCCTTTGGCGAGCCATCCGGAGCACGAGCACCACCATCGCCACCACCATCACCATCACCACCACCCCCAGCCCGGCGCTCCCGGCCGGGACTTCGCCGAGATCCGGCGGCTGATCGAGACCAGCGGGCTCGATCCTGGGGTCCGTGAACGCGCGGTCGCGATGTTCGCGCGCCTGGCCGAGGTCGAGGGGTCGATCCACGGAATCGCTCCCGAGCGGGTGCATTTCCACGAGGTGGGCGCGATCGACTCGATCGTGGACGTGGTAGGAGCGTGTGTGGCGTTCGACTATCTCGGCGGCGCGCTTTCTTGCGGCACCGTGGTCACAGGCGGCGGCACGGTCGCCACCGCCCATGGCGTGCTGCCGGTGCCGTCGCCAGCGACGGCCGCGCTGCTGGTCGGCATTCCCGCGATGGGTGGCGGGGAGGGCGAGCTGCTGACGCCGACCGGAGCCCTGATCCTCGCCGAGTTGGTGGGCTCGTTCGGGCCGGCACCGCGCATGGTGCCGTTGCGACACGGCTATGGGCTCGGCCGCTGGGATCCGCCTGGAAGACCCAACGTGGTGCGCCTGACTCGCGGGCAGCCTGTAGAGGCTCCCATCACCGCCGAGGTGACCGTGATCGAGTGCCAGGTCGACGACCTGCCGGGCGAAGGCGCCGGACACGCCATGGAGCGGCTCCTAGCGGAGGGCGCTCTGGACGTGTTCTTCACTCCTGCGCAGATGAAGAAGAACCGGCCTGGCATGCTGGTTACGGTGTTGTGCCGGTCGCACCAGTCCGCGGCGCTCGCGCGGCTCCTGCTGGCAGAGACCGGGTCCCTGGGCTGCCGCTTCCACGTCGCTCAGCGCCTGGAGATGGAGCGGAGTATCGAGGAGGTCGCGACCCGCTTCGGCCTGGTGCGGGTCAAGGTCGGCGTCCTCGATGGCCAGGAGCTGGCAGCGTCGCCGGAGTTCGAGGATTGTCGACGCCTTGCCCTGGAGCACGGTGTGCCGTGGCGCGAAGTCCATCGGGCCGCGGTCGTGGCTCGAGAGCGGCGGCGATGAACGAACCGAGCTGTGCGGGACGACTCGAGGTGGGGCTTGCCGCGGATGGGCGCCTGCGCTGGGCCGCGGTGGACTTGACGGCGGTGGTCGAGGATGCACGGCGCCGACTCGACCTCGCGCCCGTGCCGGCCATGGCGTTCGGCCGCTGCGCCGCGGCGGCGACGATGCTGTTGCGGCTGGCCGAGAAGACGCCGCGGCGGCTCGAGATCGATGTGCGCGGGGACGGACCGGTCGGCCGCGTGCTGGTGGAGGCGCGATCGGACGGTGGCATTCGCGGCCTGGTCGGCGACGTCCACGCGACCGGCAGCGCCGGTGCCGACGACTACCGCGTGGGACCGGCAGTCGGGAAAGGGCTCCTGCGCGTTCGCCGGGTGGAGGAGGGTGGTGGCGCGTACGAGAGCCAGGTCGAGCTGGTCACCGGTGAGATCGGTACCGATGTCGCGCACTATCTAGAACAGAGCGAGCAGCGGCAGTCGGCGGTGCTGGTGGGGGTCCTGGCTCGGCCCTCGGGCATCGCCTCGGCGGGCGGGCTGATCCTCGAAGCGTTGCCCGGAGCGAGCGAGCGACTTCTCGGCGAGGTGGAGCAACGGCTCGGAGGGTTGGAGTCCATCAGCCGGCTCTTGGGGAGGGTGGGT